>CANJKD010000023.1 GCA_947474415.1 Burkholderiales bacterium
CATGCGAGGCGACAGCGACGCGAAAGGGTCTTGCAGCACGACTTGCATGCGTCGACGCATCGCTCGCAGCGCGCGGCGGTCGGCGTTGTCGATGCGCTCGCCGCCCATCAGCACCTCGCCCGCCGAGACCGCCTGCAAGGCCAGCAGCGCCATGCCCAGCGTGGTCTTGCCCGAGCCCGATTCGCCGACGATGCCGAGCGTCTCGCCGCGCTTGAGCTGCAGCGTGGCGTGGCGCACCGCCTCGAAGTGGCGCTTCGAGAACCAGCCTTGCGTGATCGTGAAGGTCACGCCCAGATCGCGCGCTTCGACGAGCGTGGGCGCGTCGGCCGCGACGGCCTGCACCACACGCTGCGGCCGGCTCGCCATCAGCTTCTTCGTGTACGCGTGTTGCGGGTTGGCGAACACCGCGGCGGTGTCGCCCATCTCGACCAGCTTGCCGCGCTCCATCACGCCGATGCGGTGCGTGAAGCGGCGCACCAGGTTCAGGTCATGCGTGATGAACAGCAGCGCCATGCCCATCTCGGCCTGCAGTTCGTCGAGCAGCGCCAGGATCTGGGCTTGTATGGTCACGTCGAGCGCGGTGGTCGGCTCGTCGCAGATCAGCAGCTTCGGGCGGCAGGCCAGCGCCATCGCGATCATCGCGCGCTGGCGCTGGCCGCCCGACAACTGGTGCGGGTAGGCGTCGATGCGGCGCTCGGGCTCGGGGATGCCGGTGCGTGTCAGCAGCTCGATGGCGCGCGCCCGTGCCGCGTTCGGGCGCAGTGCCTCGTGCAGTTCGAGCACCTCGCCGATCTGGTTGCCCACGGTGTACAGCGGGTTCAGCGCCGTCATCGGCTCCTGGAAGATCATCGCGATCTTGGCACCGCGAATGCCACGCATCTCGCGCTCCGACTTGCGCGTCAAGTCGGCGCCGTTGAAGCGGATCGCACCGGTCGTGGTGGCCGAATCGACCAGCCGCAGCACCGACAACGCGCTGATCGATTTGCCAGAACCCGACTCGCCGACGAGCCCGAATTTCTCACCCGGGGCGATCGAGAACGACACGTCGTCGACGACCGTGCTCTGGCCGAAACGTACGGTCAGGTGCTCGACTTCGAGAAGGGGGGGGTTAGACATGATGGATTTCAACTCACTCACCGCAGAGGCGCAGAAGGCGCAGAGGAACGCAGAGAATTCACAACGCGTTTGATGCCAGATTTCAGCAGCGGCACGTTGAAGTTGATGAGCAGCCCGGCGGCCAGACCGGTCGCGCGAAGGTAGCTCAGCAACTGGGCGCGGTGCACTTCTTCGATGGCAGTCAGTGCCTTCACTTCGACGATCACGCGATGATCAACGATCAGATCGAGGCGCAGAGCGGTTTGAAGGGCGGTGCCTTTGTAGATGACCGGTATGGCAACTTGCGCCTTGAATGGCACGCCGCGCAGCGCCAGTTCTTGCCGCAGGGCGCCCTGGTAGATCGACTCCAGCATGCCTGGGCCAAGAACGGTATGCACCTCGATGGCAGCCGCGAGAATCACGTCTGTGAGTTCTCTCTGCGGGAACTCCGCGTCCTCTGCGCCTCTGCGGTGCGTGAGTTGTTCTTGTTCGGTGGCCATCATGACTTGCGCGTATCGAAAGCGTCGCGCAACGCGTCGCCGATGAAGGTCAGCAGCAGCAGCGTCATCACCAGCACCGCGAATGTCGGGAAGATGATCCACCACGAGTCGAGATTCGCCTTGCCCTGCTTGACCAGGTCACCGAGCGACGGCACCGAAGGCGGCACGCCCAGGCCGAGGAAGTCGAGCGCCACCAGCGACAGGATGGCGCCGCTCATGCGGAACGGCAGGAAGGTGATCACTGGCGTCATCGAGTTCGGCAGCACATGGCGCCACATGATTTGCCGGCTGGAGAGGCCGAGTGCACGTGCCGCCTTCACGAACTCGAGGCCTCGGTTGCGCAGGAACTCGGCCCGCACATAGTCCGACAGGCCGATCCAGCCGAACATCGACAGCAGCACCAGCAGCAGCAGCAGCGAGGGCTCGAAGATCGACGCGAAGATGATCAGCAGGTAGAGCTCGGGGATCGAGCCCCAGATCTCGATCAGGCGCTGCAGTGTCAGGTCGACGCGGCCGCCGAAGTAGCCCTGCACCGCGCCGGCCGTCACCGCGATCACGGTGCCCACCGCCGTCAGCGCCAGGCCGAACAGGATGCTGACCCGAAAGCCGTAGAGCAGCCGCGCCACCATGTCCTGGCCCACGCTGTCGGTGCCCAGCCAGTTCTTTGCGCTCGGTGCGGCCGGGTTCGGTGCCTTCTGGAAGTAGTCGGTCGAGGTGGCCGAGTGCGGGTTCAGCGTGCGCAGCATCCAGTTGTCGGGTTGGTCGAACTGCTGGGTGATGAACGGATCTTTCCAGTCGGTGGGCGTCGCGAAGTCCCCGCCGTAGGTGGTCTCGGGGGGGTTGCTGAAGATCGGGAATGTCCAGTGCCCGTCGTAGCGCGCCACCAGCGGTCGGTCGTTGCTGATGAGTTCTGCGAAAGCACTCAGCACCAGCAGCGCCACCATGATCCACAGCGAGCCGAAGCCGATCCGATTGCGCTTGAAGCGCGCCCACGCCCTTTGATTCGGTGAGAGTGGCGCCCCTCGCCCGACGAGTACATCGGTCGATCCCCCGAGGGGATGCGGGTCCGCTTGGGAGCGGCCCGGCGCTGGACCCGCTGCCGCTTCGGCCAGAAGTTCAGTCATTTCGCCACGCTCCCGAATTGCACCCGCGGATCGACCACGACATAGAGCACGTCCGACACCAGCTTCACCCCCAGCCCGATCAGCGTGAACAGGTACAGCGAGCCGAGCACGACGGGGTAGTCGCGCCGCACGATCGACTCGTACGACAGCAGGCCCAGGCCGTCGAGCGAGAACAGGGTTTCGATCAGCAGCGCGCCGCCGAAGAACGCGAACACGAAGGCGGCCGGGAAACCGGTCACGAGCGGGATCAGCGCGTTGCGGAAGATGTGCTTCCACAGCACGCGCTGCTGCGACAGGCCCTTGGCGCGCGCCACCAGCACATACTGCTTGCGCATCTCCTCGATGAAGGTGTTCTTGGTCAGCAGCGTGACGATCGCGAAGCCTTCGATCACGTAGCAGATGAGCGGCAGCGTCAGGTGCCAGAAGTAATCGCGGATGCGCGCCGGCCAGCTCAGCTCGATCCAGTTGTCGGACGTCAGGCCGCGCAGCGGGAACACGTCCCAGAAGGTGCCTCCGGCGAACAGCACGATCAGGAACACGCCGAGGACGAAGCCCGGAATCGCGAAGCCGATCAGCACCAGGAAGGTCGTGGCCACGTCGAATCGCGAGCCCTCGCGCACCGCTTTCGCGATGCCCAGCGGCACCGAGATCAGGTAAGAGATCAGGAACGCCCACAGCCCCAGGCTCATCGAGACCGGCAGCTTCTCCTTGATGAGCTGCCACACGTCCTTGTTGTGCATGAAGCTGCGGCCCAAGTTGAAGCGCGCGAAGTTGCCCAGCATCTCGACGTAACGCACATGGGCCGGCTTGTCGAAGCCATAGAGCTTCTTCAGCTCGGCGATCTGCTTCGCGTCGCTGTCGCGCCCGGCCTTGTAGACCGACCCTTCACCGCCCTGACTGACGCGTGACTCGGCCATGATCTGCTCGATCGGCCCGCCCGGCACGAACTGGATCACGATGAATGTGATGGTCAGCACGCCCAGCAGCGTGGGCACCATCAGCAGGATGCGCTTGAGGATGTAGCTCAGCATGGTCGGGTCACCTTTGTCGTTCAGCGCTTGTCCAGGGCCTTGATCCACCAGGTCGAGATGGGCCAGGGAATCTGCTCGTCGACCTCTGGGGGCAAGTCGGCCTGAAAGAACTTCGGTCGCTCGGCGGGTATGCCGAAAATATTCCAGTACGACATCGGCTCGTAGTCGGCGTACAGCTCCGGCACCTGCCAGTGGTTCCACATCACGACCCGGTCCAGCGCGCGGGTGGCGTCGGTGAATTCCCGCGGCGTGGTGGCGCGGTTCATGGCCGCGAGGATGTGATCGACCGCAGCGCTCTTCACGCCGCGGAAATTGTTGCCGCCCTTTTCGTCGGCAGCCTTGCTGCCCAGGAAGGCTGCGGTATCCGCGGCCGAAGGCAGACCAAACGTGCCGCCGGCGAGTGTGACGACGTCGAAGTCGTACTCTTCCAGGCGGCGGCTGTAGAGCGCGAAGTCGACGTTGCGCACCTTGAAGCTGATGCCCAGCTTGCCGAGGTTGCGCGCCCAGGCGTTCAGGCGGGCGTTGTTGAAACTGTCGCCGGGCGCGAGGTACTCGAATTCGAACGGTTCGCCGCGCGCGTTGCGCAGCTTGCCATCGGGTGCGAGCTTCCAGCCGGCGGCCTCCAGCAGGTCGCGCGCCTTCAGCAGGTTGCGCCGCAGCGCGTTCACGTCGCTGTCGGTGCGCGGCGCAACATACGGTGGGCCGAACACTTCCGCAGGCAGCGCGTCGCGGAACGGTTCCAGCAGCTTCAGTTCGCCCGCCGCTGGCAGCCCCTGGGCCGCGTAGTCGGAGTTGTTGAACAAGCTGTTGGCGCGCTTGAACAGCCGGTAGCGGTTGTTCGTCTCGAAGTCGTAGGTCAGCCCCAGTGCCTCGCGCACGCGGATGTCCTGGAGCAGCGGCCGGCGCATGTTCAGCGTGTACGACTGAAGACCCTGACCGGTGCCGACCGGGAACGATTTCTTGACGATACGCCCGTCGTCCCACTTCGGCCCCTTGTGCTTGCGCACCCAGATGGCGGCGCCGTAGACGCGCACGAGGTCGAACTCGCCAGCCTTGAACGCCTCCAGCGCCACGTCCTCGTCCTGGTAGTAGCGGTACACGATGCGATCGAAGTTGAAGAAGCCGCGCCGCGCCGGCAGGTTGCGCGCCCAGTAGTCGGGGTTGCGCTTGAGCTCCAGGCGCCGCCCGGAGTCGGCCACAGCTATCGTATAGGCGCCACTCGTGACGGGAAACTCGCTGACGATCTCGTCGAAGCGGGTGTGCGTGCCGTCGGGTTTGAGCCCCCACTTGTGCGAGAACACGGGCAGCGCGCCGACCTTGAACAGCGTGTCGCCGGTCCGCTCCGACAGGTCGAAGCGGATCGTTCGCGCATCGATCACCGTCGCCTTGCTCACGCCCACTAGCACCGAGCTGTAGGTCGGAGACGCGTACTTGCCGGACAGCGACTCGAAGCTGTACTTCACATCCGCCGCGGTCACCGGGTCGCCATTGCTGAAGCGCGCCAGCGGGTGCAGGCGGAACGTGATCGCGCTCAGGTCGGGTTCGATGCGCATCTCTTGCGCGAGCAGGCCATACATGGTGCGCGGCTCGTCGCCGCCGAGCACGGTGAGCGTCTCCAGCATGAAGATGCCCATTCCCGCGGGCGCGTTGCCGCGGATGGTGAAGTAGTTGAACTTGTCGAAGCTGGTGCGCCGGTCAGGGTTGGCCAAGTGCAGCACGCCGCCCTTCGGCGCGCCCGGGTCGGCATAGTTGAAGTGCGTGAAGTCCCTGCCGTGTTTCGGCTCACCGTAAGCTGCGTAGGCATGAAGCCATGGGGCGGTGGCCGTCACGGGCGCCGATGCCGGTGGTGTCGGCAGGGACTGCGCCTGCACCGGCCCCGCCACTGCGGTGGCGCACAGCAGCAGCACGCCCAGCCAGCGCGCCGGGGCCGCGCCACGGGTGCGGTAAGCGTCAGCGCCTGGCCGGGTCACGGATCCACCAGGTGACGAGGGGCCAGGCCGGCTGCGCATCGCTCGGGCTGTCGATCGAGTAGTAGGTCGGGCGCACCGCCGGCATGCCGAACTTGTTCCAGTAGCTCGTGGGCAGCTGAGAGAAATACAGGTCGGGCACCTGCCAGTGGTTCCACATCACGACGCGGTCGAGCGCGCGCGCGGCGGTGCGCAGTGCGTCGAGCGTCTGGGCCGCGTTCATCGCCTCGACGACGTGGTCGACCGCCGCGCTCTTCACGCCGCGGTAGTTGCTGTTGCCCTTTTCGTCTGCGGACTTGCTGCCATACAGCTGCTCGTAATCCTTCGGGCTGGGCAGCGTGAACCGGCCTTCGACGATCGCCACCATGTCGAAGTCGTAGTTCTCCAGGCGCCGCCGATAGAGCGCGAAGTCGACGTTGCGCACCTTCATCTTGATGCCGAGTTTTTCGAGGTTGCGCTGCCAGTCCTCCACGCCCGAGCGCTCGGACGGCGTCATGTACTCGAACTCGAAGGGCTCGCCCTTGGCATTGCGCAGCACGCCGTCGGCGCCCAGCTTCCAGCCCGCAGCCTCCAGGAGCGACCGCGCCTTGAGCAGGTTGGCGCGCAGTCGCAAGGCATCGCCGCCGGTATCGGGGGCCACGAACGCCGGGCCGAACACTTCGGCGGGCAGCGCCTGGCGAAAGGGCTCGAGCAGCTTCAGTTCGGCGGCGGACGGCAGGCCTTCGGCGGCGAAGTCCGAGTTGTTGAACATGCTGCTCGCGCGCCGGAACATCTTGAACCGGTTGTTCGCGGTATCAAAGTCGTAGGTCAGCCCGATCGCGCTGCGCACGCGCAGGTCCTGGAAGATCGGCCGGCGCAGGTTCAGGTCATAGGCCTGCAGGCCCTGGCCGAAGCCGGTCTGGAACAGCTCCTTGACGATGCGTCCGTCGTCCCACTTCGGGCCTTTGATCTGGCGGTTCCAGGTGCGCGCGCCGTAGATGCGAACGATGTCGAACTCGCCGGCCTTGAAGGCTTCGGTGGCGACCACGTCGTCCTTGTAGTAGCGGTACACGACGCGGTCGAAGTTGAAGAAGCCACGCCGCACCGGGAGATCGCGGGCCCAGTAGTCGGGGTTGCGCTTGAACTCGATGCGCCGCCCCGAGTCGACCAGGCCGATCATGTACGGCCCGCTGGTCACCGGGTACTCGGTGACGACCTCGTCGAACCGGCGCGGCTTGCCGTCGGGGCCGGTCGTCCACCGGGGTGAAAACACCGGCAACGCACCGAGCGAGAACAGGGTGTCGGCGCTCTTGTCTTGCAACTCGAAGCGGATGGTGCGTGTGTCGACCACGACCGCGCTCGACACGCCGGCGTACTGGGTCTGGTACGCCGGTGCCACGTACTTGCTGCGCAGCGTCTCGAAGCTGAACTTCACATCCGCCGCCGTGACCGGGTCGCCGTTGTAAAAGCGCGCCTTCGGGTTCAGGCGAAAGGTGATGGCCGACTTGTCGGGTGCCACCAGCATCGCTTCGGCGAGCAGCCCGTACATGGTCTGCGGCTCATCGCCGCTGAGGAGGGTCAGCGATTCCAGCATGAAGATCGCCAGACCACCCGGCGAACTGCCCTTCACCGTGAAGGGGTTGAACTTGTCGAAGCTGGTACGCCGGTCGGGGTTCTTCAGGTACAGCGTGCCACCCTTCGGTGCCGTCGGGTCGGCGTACTCGAAGTGAGTGAAACCGGGCCCGTACTTGGGTTCGCCGAAGGCGGCATAGGCATGCACCCAGCCGGCACCCGCAGCGGCAGACGCCGCAGGCGCAGCGGGCTGAAGCGCTGCGATGGCAGGGGTGCTGGCGATGAGGTTTGCCGCCGACGCGGCGAGTGCCAGGGCGGCGGGTAGCAGCCAGGCGAATCGGCGGGTCAGGCTGCGAAGTGTCAAATTGCGAACGGCGGGTTTTCGCATGGCGCGAATGCTAAGCGAAGCACGCTGCCATTTCGCCGAGTGTTGTCATGTGGTTTTCTTCGGCGCAGGCTTGAGCAGCGCTTCGCAATTGGCGCGCTTCGGGTCGGCTGCATCAAGTGCTGTGCAGATGCCGTCGAGCTGGCCTTGCAGGCGCTTCACCGAGGCGGTGTGCGCCCCGCCCTGGTTCCAGCTTTGCAGCTTGCTGCCAACGCGCTGCAGCGACCGGCCACTGCGCTCGTAGAACGCATCGGGCAGGTCTGCGGCTTCGGTCAGCAACTGGCGCGCTGCCTTTTCGATACGGGCCTCGTCGTGCGGCGCCAGCTCGACCATTGCGTTGATGTAGCTCGCGCCCCATTGCAGCCGTGTCGCCGGGCCTTCGCTCCGGTTGAAAGCTTCCTCGTACCAGTGCAGTGCCTCGGTGGTGTCGCCGCGGTTCTTCGCGTTGCTGGCCAGTTCCGACATCAGGTAGTAAGGCGAATGGCTCTTTGCGAGATTCGCTTTCAGCAGCGCGTCGGACTCGGCGTCGAGCCCGGACTCGGCGAGCAGGTAGGCCGCCGCCGTGATCACCGCCTGGCGTTCGTAGCCGTCGGTGATCTCGCGGTCGGCGCGCGCCGTGTGTTCGCGCACGTCGGCAAGCAGGGCCTCGGGCAGCCCGGGCTTGGGGGCCGCCCGGCTCGCCTTGGCGGCCTTGTTCGTGGCCGGCTTCGCCGCATCGATGCGGGCCATGCCCACCCGCGCCATCAGGGCCGACAGGCGGTCGGCACGCGACAGCGTGGCATCCGCTTCGAGCCGCTTCAACGCCAGGTCGAACGCGGCGACGAGCTGACCCCGCTGAGGCGTTCCGGCGGCGCTGAGGGCGCGCGTGATCTCGGGCGCTGCGTTCGTGATCTGGTCGGTGTGCGCGCGTGCGGCCACCGGGTCGGCCAGCAATCGGGTCACCACGACCAGGGCTGCGGCATCCGGCTTGCGCCGCGCGTCGTCGCCTGCGGCCGCCAGCGCGTCAAGCCGCAGCCGGGCCGCCAGCTCGGTCTGACCGGCGGGGCAGGCATCGGCAAGCTGTTCAAGGAGCGCCGCAACCGCGTCTTTCGGCACGAGTTGCTGCTCGTCGGTGCCCCATGAATAGAACGCCAACAGGCGCCAGTCGCCGGCCGCAAGGCCTTGCCCACCGGCTTTCACCAGCGCCAGCACGTCCTTCACGGGCCGCTGGGCGTTCATGCCGAGCGTCAGCAACTCGGTGTAGCGCTGCGGGTCGACTTCACCGGGCAGGCGTGTCAGCTCGGTGCCTTGCGGGGTGAACAGCAGCATGGTCGGGTAGCCGCTGACCTTGAACCGGCTGCCGAGCTTTTGCGCGCCGGGGCTGTCGCCGTCCACGTACACCGGCACGAACGCGCGCGAGCGTTCGATGAAGTCTTGCCGGTTGAACAGCGTGGCCTTGACCTGGTTGCACGGCGGGCACCACTTCGCGCCCCAGTAGACGAACACCGGCTTGCGCTCGTCCTTCGCCAGCGCGAACGCGGCGTCCACATCGGCGTCGGTCGAGGCGTGCTTCCAGGCGATGCCCGGCCCGGCGTGGTCGGCTGTGGCTGCTGCGGTCGTCGTGGTGGGCACCGGGAGGGCGGGTGTCGCGTCTTGCGGCCTGGAGCAAGCGGCGAGGAAAGCGGCGAGCGCCACCGCTGACAGCGTGTGCAGCGAAGCGGCGTAAGGGGTGGGCTTCATGGCGAACCGCGCGGGTCGATTGGGGTCGCCAAGGCTAGCGAAGCGCCCGCGCTGGCGCAAGTCGCACCGCAGCGAATCCATTGGCCCGCCCCGGCCATCTCAATCGACTGGCGCCACGGATTCGCATACCGGGTCCCGCGAACGCGGGTTCACGAACTGCGCCATCGCCACGCCGGCCAGTGTGAGCGCGGCACCGGCCAGCTTCACGCCGGTAAAGCGTTCGCCGGTCAGGGCCCAGGCGACCAGCCCGGCCACCGGCGGCATCAAGTACATCAGCGGCGCACTTCGCGCCACCCCGCGCACCGCGTTCACCCAGCCCCAAACCAGCCAGCCGAGGAAGGCCGACACCAGCACCGCGTACAGCAGGCCGGCCCACAAGGTGGGGCCCACGTCGCCCCAGGCCACGCGCAGGCCGGCCGGCAGGCTGAGCAGCACGACCGGGCCGCTGCCGAGCAAGGTGGCGTAGGCCATGACCGTGACGCCGCCGTGGCGCTCGATGAGCGGCTTCGCGCTGACCGTGTAGTACGAGAAGAACGCAGCGGCGACGAGCAGCGTGAGGTCACCGACACTGGCTTGCCAGTGGCCGCCGACCAGCTTGTCGGACAGGAACAGCAGCACGCCCGCACACGCCACCGCCACGCCCGCCACCTGGCCACGCGTGAGCTGCTCCAGGCCGTGCCAGTGCAGGATCAGCAGCGTAAACATCGGCCCGCAGGCGAGGATCAGCGAGCTCGAAAACGCCGTCGACCAGTGGATGCCGTAGGTGACCAGCCCGACGTGCAGCAGGTGCCCGACCAGGCCAAGTTTGAGCAGCGCGAGCCCGTCGGCGCGGCCCACGCGCGGCCAGTGCAGACCATGCCGCGAGCACAGCAGCAGCGCTGCTGCAACCGGCATGATCAGGTAGCGTGCGAACAGGAATCCGCCCGGCGTGAGCGCGTTGAACAAGACCTTCTGCACGCTGAAGTTCGAACCCCACACGACGACCATCGCCAGTGCGGCCCAGAGCGCCCGCCTCGAATGGTCGGGCGGGCCGTGGTCAGCGTCGGGAGGGGAGGGCATCGGTGTCGTGTCTCGTGAAGCAGGCTTCATGATCAGCCCCGGAGTGTCGCCGAGGCCGGGTGGCGGTTCTGCGTGACGCAAGTCTCGCCGGGCGGGGCCCGGGTTCGACATCGCCTCAAGTAATTCGCCGCGCGGACGAAAACCGGGCTTGCGAGCCGCCCGAATCGAACCGGACCGGGGTCGCCGTTGCCCACCCGACACTACCGCCGGAGCCCCATGCAGTACTTCCAACTCGAAGCCCTCAAGCACCTCCTGCGGGTGGGCTTGCCATTGCCCTTCAACGTCTACCAGTCCGATCACAAGCTGCTGCTCGCGCGCGGCCAGATCGTCGGCACTGCGTTTAAGCTGGAGGCGCTGTTCGAACGCGGCATGCTGGTCGACATCGCCGAGTTGGAAACCGCCCGCGAGCGCATCCTGAAGGCGCCGCGCAACCAGCTTCCCACGATCTGGGGCCGGGCCATCGACAAGGCCGGCCAGGCCTTGCTGATGCTGCCGACCGATGGCTTTGAAGAGGTGGTCGAAGAGGTGGCCCAACCCCTGGTGGCGCTGGTCGAGCGCGACCCCGACCTGGCCATCTTCCAGGTGCTGCGTCAGCACGGCAACCGCCACACCCAATACGGCGTGAACCACGCGATCCATTGCGCGATCGCGGTGTTTCTTTCGGCCCAGCGCTTGGGGCTGGCGGCGCCCGATGTGCAGCGTGCCTTCAAGGCCGCGTTGACGATGAACGTGTCGATGTTCGAGTTGCAGGGCCAGATGGCCACCCAGTCCGGACCGTTGACCGACGCGCAGCGCGAAGCGATCCACGCCCA
>CANJKD010000024.1 GCA_947474415.1 Burkholderiales bacterium
ACACCAGCGTCAGCGTGAGCTGGAACACGCGGTAGTTGCTGACCAGGAACGGCAGCACGCAGGCCACCACGAGCAGCAGCGCCAGGCCTGTCACTTGAGCGCGACTCAAGGCGGGTTGACGTGCAGGGTTGGAAACAGATGCCATGGTTCAGACCCGCGTCACGTGCACTTTGCCGAACAACCCCGATGGCCGCACCACCAGCACGCCGACGATCAACATCAGCGCCACCGTCAGCTTCAACTCGGTGCCGAGAATGGAGCCGACCACGTTCTCGAGCACGCCGACGATGAAGCCGCCGAGCACCGCGCCGCCGGGGCTGTCGATGCCGCCCAGCAGCGCAGCCGCGAAGGCATAGAGCAAGATGCCCGACATCATGTTCGGTTCCAGGAACACCGTGGGCGCGACCATGATGCCGGCCACCGCGCCGATCGCCGAGGCCAGCCCCCAACCCAGCGCCAGCATCCAGCCGACGCGAATGCCGACGAGCCGGCTGGCCACCGGGTTCTGCGCCGCCGCGCGCATCGCCAGGCCCAGCGGCGTGAAGCGGAAGAACATGAACACCAACACCAGCACCACCAGCGTGACGCCGATCGACCCCAGTTCATGCGACGACACATAGGAATTCCCGAACAGCGGCTCAGCGGGAAACGGGCTCGGGAAGGGCTTGATCGTGTACGAGAAAATCCAGCCCGCCAGGCTGTTCAGGATCACCAGCAGGCCGATGAAGACGATCACCACCGACAGGATGGGCGCGTTCTCGACCGGCTGCACGATCACCCGTTCGATCAGCACGCCGAGCACGAACGCCACCGCCACCGTGATGAAGAACGCCGCCCAGTACGGCATGCCGACCTGGATCAGGCTCCAGGCGATGTAGGTGGAGAACATCGCCAGTTCACCCTGCGCGAAGTTCACCAGGTGCGTGGCCTGGTAGATCATCACGAGAGCCAGCGCCACGCTGGCGTAGATGCCGCCGGTCGCGAGGCCGGACAGCACTTGATGGAGCAAGACGTTCATGCCATGTGCCTGTTTGAGCCTGGGTCAGCCTGCGTCAATAGCCAAGGTAGGAACGGCGGATCGCTTCGTCGCTGCGAATCGCCTCGGCCGTACCCGAGATCACCACGCGGCCGGTCTCCAGCAGGTAGGCCTGGTCGGCGAGCTTGAGCGCCAGTGCCGCGTTCTGCTCGACCAGCAGCATGCTGACCCGGTCTTGCTGGTTGATGGCGCGGAAGATCTCGAACAGCTCCTGGACGATGCGCGGCGCGAGGCCGAACGAAGGCTCGTCGAGCAGCAGCAGGCGCGGCCGCAGCATCAGCGCACGCGACACCGCAAGCATCTGCTGCTCGCCGCCCGACAAGGTGCCGGCCTGCTGCAGCCAGCGCTCCTTCAGGCGCGGAAAGTAGCCGAACATGCGTTCGAAGTCTTGTGCCACCTCGGCCTTGTCGCGCCGTGTGTAGGCGCCCAGGCGCAGGTTTTCTTCGACGGTCAGGTTCACGAACGTGCCCCGCCCGTCGGGCACATGGGCGACGCCAAGGCGCACGATGCTTTCGGTGGCGCGGCCATCGATGCGTGTGCCGGCAAACTGCACTGCGCCGCGCGTCTTCACCATGCCGCAAACCGCGCGCAGCGTCGTTGTCTTGCCCGCGCCGTTCGCGCCGAGGATGGTCGTGATGCAGCCCTCTTCCACTGCGAAGTCCAGGCCGTGTAGCACATGAGTCGCGCCATACGAAGCGTGCAGCCCGCGAACGTCAAGAAGGCGAGTCATCAGTCTGCGGTCCCGAGGTAGGCGCGAATGACCTCGGCGTTGGTCTGCACCTCGGCCGGCGTGCCATCGGCAATGACGCGGCCGAAGTCGAGCGCCACGACCCGGTCGGACACGCGCATCACCATGTTCATGTGGTGCTCCACCAGCAGCATCGTCAGCTTCAGCCGGGCCCGCACCTCGCGCAGCAATTCCATCAGCGCGCCAACCTCTTCATGGTTCAGGCCACCGGCCGGCTCATCGAGCAGCAACAGCTTCGGCTGGCTCGCCAGCGCACGTGCGAGTTCGACGCGCTTCTGCGTGCCGAACGGCAGGTCCATCACGCGCGTGTCGGCCACCGGCCCCAGGCCGAGCAGCTCGACGAGCTGGTCTGCATGCGCCTCCAGCGCCAATTCTTCGCGCCGCACGCGGGGCAGGCGCAGCGCGTTCTCGAAGAAGCCAGTGTGGGTGCGGCTGTGGCCGCCGAGCAGGATGTTCTGGCGCACCGTCATGGTCCG
Organism: Burkholderiales bacterium; assembly: GCA_947474415.1. Taxonomy (GTDB): domain Bacteria; phylum Pseudomonadota; class Gammaproteobacteria; order Burkholderiales; family Burkholderiaceae_C; genus LMDS01. Next base: position 2,261 of record CANJKD010000024.1, read on the forward strand.
GAACAACGCCAGGTTCTGAAACGTGCGGCCGATGCCGAGCGAGGCGATGCCGTGCGGCCGCGTGTCGACCACTGGCGCGCCTTCGAACAGGATGCTGCCTTCGTTGAACGCATACAACCGCGACAGGCAATTGAACAGCGTCGTCTTGCCTGCGCCATTCGGGCCGATCAGCCCGACGATGTGGCCGGCCTTCACCGAAAACGACACGCCGTCAAGTGCCGTGATGCCGCCGAAGCGCACCGTCACGCCTTCGACGCGCAGCAACTCGGGGAGCATGGTGGGTGAGGCGATCTTCAACTCCTTTGGGGCGGCGAGCAGCGCTCGAAACGGCGCGTCTTGAAGCACGAAGATATCGGGCCGGCAGAGATTTCAAAGGGGCTTTACCCTTGCTGAGGGACACAGGCTTACCCGCAGCGCGCTGTCACCTTGGCGCAGCCACGTGTTCACGGGCCGGGGCATACTTTGCAGAATGAACACCGCGCCCGCCACCGCCCACGCCTCGGCCCCTACCCAAGATTCCGCAGCAGCAGCAACCGAATCCGCATCTGCAGCCGCGCCGGACCCCGCCTATCGCACGCTGCCCGGCCTCATCCGCCAGCATGCCCGCGCGCGCCCCGACCGGCTGGCGCTGCTGCAGGACGATGCCCTGCTGAGCTACGCTGCGCTCGATGCCCTGATGGACCGCGTTGCCGCCTCGTTGCAGCGTGACGGCGTCAAGCCAGGCGACGCGATCGCGATCTGCGCGCGCGCCTCGCCCCGCTACGCCGCCGTGTTCCTGGGCGCCTTGCGGGCCGGCATCGCGGTGGCACCGCTCGCGCCATCGGTCACACCCGACAGCTTCGCCTCGATGCTCGGCGACGCGCAGGCGCACTGGCTGTTCGTCGATGAAGCCGCACGGGGCGCCATGGGTGCGGCGGGTGCGGCGGGCCATTCGCCCCAAGCCGAGCGCTGCATATCGCTCGACGGCGTGGCCCCGGGGCTCGCCTTAGATGCCTGGCTGATGCCCGAAGGCGCGCTGCCCGAACCCGTCGACGTGCCACCCGACCACCCGTTCAACATCATCTATTCATCCGGCACCACCGGTGCGCCGAAAGGCATCGTGCAATCGCACGGCATGCGCTGGTCGCATGTGGCACGCGGCGCGAACCACGGCTACGGCCCGCAGGGCGTGACCCTGCTCGCCACGCCGCTGTACTCGAACACCACGCTGGTGGTGTTCTTCCCCACGCTTGCCTTCGGCGGCGCTGTCATCCTGATGGACAAGTTCGACGCCGCGAAGTACCTGGCACTGGCCGTGCAGCACCGCGTCACCCACACGATGCTGGTGCCGGTGCAGTACCAGCGGCTGATGGCGCTGCCAACGTTCGGTGCGCATGACCTGAGCGCGTACCAGTTCAAGTTCTGCACCAGCGCGCCGTTCTCGGCCGCACTGAAGGCCGACGTGGTGAAGCGCTGGCCAGGCGGGCTGATCGAGTTCTACGGCATGACCGAAGGTGGCGGCACCTGCATCCTCGCGGCGCACGAGCACCCGGAAAAGCTGCACACGGTCGGCCAGCCGGCGCCCGGCCACGACATCCGGCTCATCGACAACGAAGGCCACGAACTGCCGGCCGGCGTGCCGGACGCCATCGGCGAAGTGGTTGGCCATTCGGCCGGCATGATGACCGGCTACCACCGCCAACCCGGCAAGACGCGCGAGGCCGAATGGTTCGACTCCCAAGGCAAGCGCTTCATCCGCACCGGCGACGTCGGCCGCTTCGACCCGCAAGGCTTCCTGACCCTGATGGACCGCAAGAAAGACATGGTCATCAGCGGCGGCTTCAACATCTACCCGAGCGACCTGGAAGCGGTGTTGCGCGAGCATGCGGCGGTGCTCGATGTGGCCGTGGTCGGCGTGCCTTCGGTGCAATGGGGCGAGACGCCGATCGCCTTCGTGGTGCCGCGCGCCGGCAGCGAGCTTGCCGCCGATGAACTGATGCGCTGGCTCAACGACCGGGTCGGCAAGACCCAGCGGCTCGCGCGCCTTGAATACCTTGTCGAGCTGCCGCGCAGCGCGATCGGCAAGGTGCTGAAGCGCGAGCTGCGCGACGCCCATGTGGCCAGCGGCCGCGTGCCACGCTGAACCGGGCCTGAACCCGCGCCGAGCCTATTGACCGATTGGAAAACACCATGTCCGAACCCCAGATCCAGTACCAGCCGCTCGGCGCCAGCGGCCTGAAAGTCTCGAAGCTCTGGCTCGGCACGATGATGTTCGGCGACCAGACCAGCGAAGCCGAGGCCGCGAACATCGTCGCCGCGTCGTTCGACGCCGGGCTGAACGCGATCGACACCGCCGACGCGTACTCGGGCGGCGAGTCAGAGCGCATCACCGGCCGGCTCATCGCCGCGCAGCGCGATCACTGGGTGCTGGCCACCAAGCTCGCGAACCCGACCGGGCCGGGACCGAACCAGCGCGGCCTGTCGCGCCGCCACATCATGCAGTCAGTGGACGCGAGCCTGGCGCGCCTGGGCACCGACTGGATCGACGTGCTCTACCTGCACCGCGAAGATGCGAGCACGCCGCTCGAAGAAACGCTGGCCGCGGTGGCCCACCTGATCGAGCGCGGCAAGGTGCATCACTTCGGGGTCTCGAACTTCCGCGCCTGGCGCGTGGCGCGGGTGGCCGAAATGTGCCGCGCGATGGGCATCGCCCCGCCCATCGTCTGCCAGCCGCCCTACAACGCGATGTCGCGCCAGATCGAGACCGAGCTGCTGCCGTGCTGCGCCCACTACGGCGTGGCGCCTGTGGTCTACAGCCCGCTCGCACGCGGCGTGCTGAGCGCCAAGTACGTGCCGGGTGCCGCGCCGCCCGAAGGCTCGCGCGCGGCGCGCAACGACCCCCGCATCATGCAGACCGAATTCCGCCCCGAATCACTCGCACTGGCTCACCGGATGAGTGAGCACGCCCACGCCCGCGGCCTCACCCCGACGCAGCTCGCGCTCGGCTGGGTCTGGAACAACGCTCTCGTGAACGGCCTGATCGGCGGGCCGAAGACGCTCGTGCAATGGCAGGACTACCTCGGCGCCATGAACAGCCCGTTCACGCCCGAAGACGAGGCCTTCGTCAGCGGCCTCGTGAGCACCGGCCATGCCTCCACCGCGGGCTACAACGACCCGGCGTATCCGCTGACGGGGCGGGTGGCGCGAGGCGGTTGACAGGAGCCGATCAGCCCCTGGGCATGCGGTAGAGGCCGCAAATCTTGTTGCCATCGGGGTCACGCAGGTAGGCCAGGTAGAGCTTGCCGTTGGCACCGTCGCGCACGCCGGGCGGGTCTTCGCAAGTGGTGCACCCATTGGCAAGCGCGGCCGCGTGCCAGGCATCGGCCTGTTCGGCCGACGGGCAGGCAAAGCCGATGGTGCTGCCGTTGCCCAGCGTGGCAGGCTGCCCATCGATCGGCAGGCTCACCGAGAAGACGCCGGCCGGTGTGCGCCAGAAGATGCGATGCCGGTCTACGGCCCCGGCGGGCATGCCCAAGGTGCCCAATACCGCGTCGTAGAACGCCTTGGACTTGCTCAGGTTGTTGGTGCCGATCATGACGTGCAAAAACATGGTGCGTGAGCCTTCGGGGCGAGTGGGTTGGGCGCAGAGGTGCTGGTGAAGAGACCGGGGCAGCCATTGGTTGCCCCGGTCCGATGGTGCGCGGTTGACGCCCGCAGGCAGCCCGGCACCCGCGCCAGTGCCTGCGCTACCAGCTCAGCGGGTTCACGCGGTAGAAGCCGCTCAGCTCGCGGTAGAGCGCCGCATGCTCGGCGGCGAGCCGCTTCGGCTGCTCGAAGAACACTTCGGAGGCGACCGCGAAGAACTCGGCCGGGTCGGTCGCGCCGTAGTCGCTGAACAGCGATGGCTGACCGGCCCGCACGCGCTGCTGCAGGTGCGCGAACTCCTGGCCCAGCACCTGCGCCCAACGCGCGCGACGCCGCTGGCCGCCGAGCCACGGCGCACCGTTGGCACGGCCGTTGTCCTGGTCGAGTTGGTGCGCGAACTCGTGGATCACGACGTTGCGGCCGTCGTCGGGCACCTCCGCGCCGTCGATCGCGTCTTGCCACGACAGGATCACCTGGCCCTGCTGCCACGATTCGCCGGCCAGCACGCGACGCTGGTCCTGCAGCACACCCGAACCATCGGAATGGACCTTGTCGACGATGAAGGCGCCGGGATAGACGAGGATCTGGCGCAGGTTCGCAAAGTAGTCGCCGCGCCGGTTCAGGATCAGCAGGCACGCCTGCGCCGCGATCATGACGCGCATCTCGTCGCTGACGACGAGACCGGCGCAGCCGATGAAGGGCTTCTCGGCGAGGAACACCTGGATGTGCTTCTTCAGCTGCAACTGCAGGTCGGCCGGCATCGAACGGAAGTAGGGCACACGCTCCCGCAAGGTCTGGCGCCATGCCGGCGGGAACGGCTGGCGCCGCACCCGCTTGCGGCGCCAGCCGGTGAACAGCGGGTCACGCAGCAGCCAGGTGATCAGCAGCAACGCGCCGAGCAGGAGGATCAACACGGGCAAGTGAAAGGGCAAGAGCAGCGCGCCGCAGCGCCCGGGGTCGCACACGGCTTGAAGCTGGGTGCGGGCGCGCGGATTTCAACCGCGCTTCACTTCGGCACGCCCATGATCAAATCGGGCAAGCCCGTGGCAATGCCGGGCAGCACGCACATCAGCACGATGGCCACGAACATCAGGCCGACGAAGGGCAGCACGCCCCGGATCACATCGGCCAGCGCAATGTCGGGTGCGATGTTCTTGATGACGAAGATGTTCAGGCCCACCGGCGGGTGGATCAGCCCCATCTCCATCACGATCGTCATCACCACGCCGAACCAGATCAGGTCGAAGCCGGCGGCTTTCAACGGCGGCAGGATGATGGATGTCGTCATCAGGATGATGGACACCGGCGGCAGGAAGAAGCCCAGCACCACCACCATGCCGAGGATCACCGCCAGCAAGACCCACTTCGGCAAGTGCATCGCCACCACGCCTTCGGCCGCGCTTTGCGAGATGTGCAGCGCGCTCATCACGTAGGAATACAGCAGCGACATGCCGATGATGAACATCAGCATCGACGACTCCTTGATCGTGCTGGTCAGGATCGGCTGCAACTGCCTCGGGCGCCAGATGCCGTAGACGATGGCGATCAGCAGCAGCGCCAGAATGCCGCCCAGGCCGGCCGTCTCGGACGGCGTGGCGTAGCCACCGTACAGCGCCACCATCACGCCGATCAGCAAGATCACGAAGGGCAGCACGCGCGGCAGCATCTCGACCTTCTCGGCCAGCGTATGGACGTGGTCGTCGAGCAAGGCCGAGGGCTTGCCGCCGGCCTGATAGGCCCGCTTGGCGGCTGTGTATTCCTTGCGGTAACGCAGCACCGCATAGCCCGAGAACAGCGCCACCAACAGCATGCCGGGCCCGATGCCGGCGAGGAACAGGCGCCCGAGCGACTGTTCGGCCGCCACCGCGTACAGGATCATCGTGATCGACGGCGGCAGCAGGATGCCCAGCGTGCCGCCGGCCGCGATGATGCCGGCCGCGAAGCCGGGTGAGTAGCCGCGCATGCGCATCTCGGGGATGCCGGCGCTGCCGATCGCCGAACAGGTGGCCGGGCTCGAACCCGACATCGCCGCGAACAGGGCGCAGGCGAACACATTGGCAATGCCCAGGCCGCCCGGGATCTTGTTCATCCACGCGTGCATGGCCGCGTACAGATCGCGCCCGGCGGGCGACTTGCCGATCGCCGCGCCCTTCAGGATGAACAGCGGGATCGACAGCAGCGTGATGCTCGCCATCTCTTCGTACACGTTCTGCGTCACCGTGTCGAGCGCCGACGCGGGCATGAAGAAGTACATGAATGAGACCGCCACCGCGCCGAGGCCGAAGGCGATCGGCATGCCCGAGAACATCACCGCCAGCGTCACGGCGCCATAGCCCAATCCGAGGCCGAGCGCACTCATGCGTGCCTGCCCTTGTCGGCGAACCGGCTGACGAATTCGAGCAGCAGTTGCAGCGTGAGCAAGCTCATGCCGGCGGCCATCACCGAATACGGAATCCACAGCGGCGGGCCCCAGGTGGAGTTGCTGGTGTGGCCTTCGTGCAAGGCCTCGCGGAACAGGCTCCACGACTTCCACGCGAAGAACGCACAGAACAGGAAGCCGACCGCATCGACGAACAACATGCGGATGCGATTCGCCCGCTTCGACAGCAGCCCGGCCACCGCCTCCACGCCCACATGGCCGCGAAGCGACTGCACGTATGCGCCCGAAAAGAAGGTGGCGCCGATGAGCAGGAAGACCGCCGTTTCGTCCTGCCATTCGGTCGGCGTCTTGAAGAAATAACGCGCCGCCACGCTGTAGGTCAGGATGCAGGCTGCGCCGAACACCGCCAGCATGCACGGCACCATGATCAGCCGGTTGAGCACGCGCATGGCCAGTTCAACCCGCGCGATCAGCGGGTGGCCGGGCGGCACGCGCTCGGGCGCCTGGCGTTCGATCCCGGCCTCACCCACCTCGACATCATGGCTCATCAGGCGGGAACCTTTTCCGCCAGGGCCAGCAGCTTCGCGCAGCTCTCGTTCTTCTCGGCGTAGTCTTTCCAGGCCGTGGTGCGCGACAACGCGACCCACTTCGCGAGCGCCGCGTCGGTCAGGTCGTGCACCTTGGCGCCGGCCTTGATGTAGGCGTCGGCCACTTGCGCGTCGTCGGCGCGCGCGCCATCGAGCGCGAACTTTTCCAGCTCGGCACCGACGGTCATGATGAGTGCCTGCTGGTCTTTCGGCAGCTTGTCGAAAATGGCCTTCGACATCAGCAGCGGCTCGAGCATGAACCAGTAAGACTTGCCGACCTTGCTGATCGTCAGGTGCTTCGACACCTCCTGCAGCCGGAACGAGATCAGGCTGGTGGCCGAGGTGGTGACCACATCGACGGCGCCGGTCTGCATCGCCGCGTAGGTCTCGTTCGACGGCAGCGACAGCGTCGCCGCACCGGCCGCCTTGGCCACCAGGTCCATCTCGCGGCTGCCGCCCCGGAACTTCAGGCCCTTCACGTCTTCGGGCGCAATCACCGGCACGTTGCGGCTCGCCGCGCCACCGGCCTGCCAGATCCAGGTCACGATGATCAGGCCCTTGTCGGCGAGCAGGTCGCTCAAGGCGCGGCCCACCTCCGCCTTCTTCCAGGCGTAGCCCTGTTCGTACGACGTGACGAGGCCCGGCATCAGCGCGATGTTGAGCTCCGGCACCTCGCCGCCGGCATAGGGCAAGGGGATCAGCGTCATGTCGAGCGCGCCCTTGCGCGCCGCGCTGAACTGGGCGTTGACCTTCATCAGCGACGAGCCCGGGTACACATTCGCCTTCAGTACGCCGTTGCTGCGCCGGTCGAGTTCCTGCGCGAACTTGAGGCACAGCCGGTGGCGAAAGTCACCTTCCCTGTCGGAGCCGCCAGGAAACTGGTGCGATATTTTCAGCGGCTCGGCGCCGCAGGCGAAACGCACCGGTAGCAGCAGTGCCGGCGCGGCGGCGAGGCCGGTGATCAGGGTTCGGCGTTGCCTGTTCATGCAGTCTCCTGGCGTGCGAAGGTGAGGGTTGTGACGCATGACCGCAAAGAGGGCCATCCGGACTTCCCCGCCAGCGGTTTGGCGGCGCGCGCAGCACACCGCTTGGCTCGCCTCATTTTTGCAGGCGCGGCCAGCCGCTAAACTCGCGCTCTTTCGAGTCCTTGTTGCCCATGGCTGTTGCCCCGAAAGCGAACACGTTCGCCACGTTCGAGATCAAGAGTGCCGCCTTGACGCTGGTGGCCATTGCGATCAAGACGACCGACCTCGCCTTGCTGGCCGCCGCCCTCACGGCACGCTTCGCCGGCGTGGGCTCGCCCTTCGACCAGGACCCGGTGGCCATCGACCTGTCGGCACTGCGCGACGCCGATGCGGTGATCGACTTTCCCGCGCTGACGGCCTTGTTGCGCGAGCACCGCATGGTGCCCATCGCGGTGCGTGGCGGCAGCGCCGCACAGATGGAAGCTGCCTTCGGCGCCGGCCTGGCCGAAGCGCACCCGCACGCACCCGGCCTGCCGGCCGTGCGCGCCGCGGAACCCGCAGAGCCCGTAGCGCCTGCACCCGCAGCGCCGGCAAGCGCCATCGCCGCGCCGGCTGCAGCCGCTGCCCCGGTTGCCGATGCCGTTGCGGCGGCCTTGCCGCTGCCGGCCGCATCGCGGCGACCGGCGGTCGTCATCGACAAGCCCCTGCGCTCGGGCCAGCAGGTGTATGCAAAAGATGCTGACCTGATCGTGCTGGCGGTCGTGAGCTTCGGCGCCGAGGTCATCGCCGACGGCAACATCCATGTCTACGCACCGCTGCGCGGGCGGGCGCTGGCCGGTGCGCATGGCGACACCACGGCGCGCATCTTCACCACCTGCCTGGAGCCGCAGCTGGTGTCGATCGCGGGCATCTACCGCACCACTGAAAAAGAGCTGCCGGCCGACGTGCTGGGCAAGCCGGCACAGATCTGGCTCGACGGTGACAGCCTCGTCATCGAGCCGTTGAACCCATGAAACAACGCGCCGCGGGCTTGGCTCGCGGGCACCTGAAAACGCTTTCTTAAAAGGACTCGTAACCGATGACCAAGATCGTCGTGGTGACCTCCGGCAAGGGAGGGGTGGGCAAGACCACCACCAGCGCCAGCTTTGCATCCGGCCTGGCCCTGGCCGGCCACAAGACCGCCGTGATCGACTTCGACGTCGGCCTGCGCAACCTCGACCTCATCATGGGTTGCGAGCGCCGCGTGGTCTATGACCTGATCAACGTGATCCAGGAAGAAGCCAACCTGAACCAGGCGCTGATCAAGGACAAGCAGTGCGACAACC
>CANJKD010000025.1 GCA_947474415.1 Burkholderiales bacterium
CGGGTGGCCACGCCGTCGAGGAAGGCGCGGTCGTGGGTGATCAGCATCACGCTGCCCTTGAAACCGCGCAACAGTTCTTCGAGCCAGGCGATCGAGTCGAGGTCGAGGTGGTTGGTGGGCTCGTCGAGCAGCAGCACGTCGGGCACCGCGACCAGCGCCTGCGCCAGCGCCACGCGCTTCTTCATGCCGCCCGAAAGCTGGCCGATTTCGCGGCTGCCGTCGAGGTGGAGTTGCGCCAGCGTGGTGTCGACGCGCTGCTCCCAGTTCCAGGCGTCGAGCGCCTCGATGCGGGTCTGCAGCGCATCGAGGTCGACACCGTCGGCGTGTTCCTCATAAGCCTGGCGGGCGGCCCGCGCCTCGGCCACGCCTTCGCTCACGGCCTCGTAGACGCTGTGGCCGGGTTCGAACGAAGGCTCCTGCGGCACGTAGCAGATGCGCACGCCCTGGGTCATCTGCAGCAGGCCTTCGTCGAGCTTTTCGAGGCCGGAGATGATTTTCAGCATCGACGACTTGCCGGCGCCGTTGCGGCCGATCAGGCCGAGCCGTTCACCGGCGTCGAGCGAGAACGCGGCGCCATCGAGCAGGGCCACGTGGCCAAAGGCCAGGTGGGCATTGGAAAAGGACAGAACAGCCATGGGGGGACTCGCGTTGCCGCCGCGCATGCCGCGCGTGGCCTTCAGGGAAAACGCTGATTATCGGCGGTGTCCCCGGAAATGAAAAAAGGCAGGGGCTGGGCCCCTGCCTTTCTGGCGTCTGCCAATCCTGGCAGCAGCGGGTATTACTTCTTGTCAGCGGCGCTGGCAGCCTTGGCGGCCGGCTTTGCGTCCTTCTTCACTTCCACTTTCTTCGCGTCAGCCTTGGCTTCGCTGGCCTTGGCCATCGGGGCGGCAGCAGCGTGCGAACCGGCTTGGGCGTTGAAGGCAACAGCTGCGGTAGCGGCGAACAACAGGGTCGACAGGAGCTTGGTCATAACGGTCTCTTTGGAAGGAACAACGATGGTGGTCGAGGAGCTTGAATCGAACCGGAAGGCCACTTGGTAGTGACTTTCCGGGCGCCAGCCCTCTGGCTTGTGGGCAAATCTTCCAACAGCCCGTGAAGGGTCTGCCGTTGGATTGCCGCATTCACAACGCAGCAGTTGACAATGCGTTGACAGCCATGCCACATAAATTTTCACACACGGTCGACTAGCATCAAAGGCTTCGCCCGCCCGAGATTGTTTGTTCGTGCCCACACCCCTACGCGTTGCCCTGTTGGTTGTTTCACTGCTTCTGGCGGCCCTGCCGGCCGGCGCCGTGCCCCATGTGCAGTCGTCCGACAGCGTGATCGTCGAACGCTTGCCGGCGCGCGCCACCGACCCGCGCATGCGCGAGCTGATCGAGTTGCGCGCCGCAGGGCGCCGTGACCCGACTGACGCCGGTGCCGCCGTGCGGCTCGCGCAGGCCTATTTCGACCAGTCCGCCGCTGAGGGCGACCCGCGCTATGTCGGCCATGCGCAGGCGGCCATCGGGCTGTGGTGGGACCAGCCCGACCCACCGCCGAGCGTGCGCGTGATGCGGGCCATCCTGCTGCAATACGGCCACCGCTTCGCTGAGGCCGTGGCCGATCTCCACGCTGCCGTCGCGCAGCAACCCGGCCTCGGCGAGGCCTGGGCCTGGCTGGCCGGCATCCACATGGTGCAGGCCGACTATGCCCAGGCGCGGCGTGCCTGCAAGGCATTGGCCCCGCTCGCGCCGCCGCTGATCGCGACCGGCTGCATCGCCTACGTCGATTCGGTGACCGGCCGCGCCCAGCCGGCCGCTGCCGCGTTGCGGGCCGCGCTGCAGGCCGATGGCGGCGCCGGTGCAGCACAGCGCCAGTGGGTGTTGACGCGACTGGCAGAGATCGAGGAGCACCGTGGCGCCGTCGCCCCTGCCGAAGCTGCCTACCGTGAGGCGCTGGGCCTGGAACGGCCGGATGTCTACCTGCTGGCCGCGTATGCCGACTTCCTGCTCGACCAGAACCGCGCTGCCGACGTGCTGGTGCTGCTGAAAGACCGGGCGCGCGCCGATGTGCTGTTGCTCCGCCTCGCGCTGGCCGCGAAGCAGGCGAAACACCCGGCGCAGGCCGGTTGGGCCACCGACCTGGCGGCCCGCTTCGCCGCCGCGCAGGCGCGTGGCGACACCACGCACCAAAAGGAAGAAGCGCGCTTCGCGCTGGCAGTGCTCGGTCAGGCCGAACGCGCGCTGCTGCTGGCACAGGCGAACTACGCGCTGCAACGCGAGGTCGCCGATGCACGCATCCTGCTCGAAGCGGCGCTCGCCGCACGCCAGCCAGCCGCTGCGGCGCCGGTGCTGCAATGGATGGCCAGCTCGGGTGTCGAGAGCGTGACCTTGCAGGCGCTCGCCGCCCGCATCAAGGCGTTGCGATGAAGGCCGTGCTGCACCGCACCGGCGCTCTGTTCGCGCTGCTTCTGGCGCTGGTGGTGCACGCGCCGGCGCAAGCCCACAAGCCGTCCGACAGCTACCTCACGATCACCGTGGCCGAGGGTGCGGTCACCGGCCGCTGGGACATCGCTTTGCGTGACCTCGATTTCGCGATCGGCCTCGATGCCGACGGCGACGGCGCCATCACCTGGGGCGAGGTGCGCGCCCGGCATGCCGAAATTGCGGCCTATGCGCTGGCGCGGCTCTCTATTCGCGCCGATGGCGCCGATGCCCCTGCCGGCGCTGGCGCCGCCGTCCAAAGTTGCATGATCGACGTCGGCGCGCAAGCCTTGGACGACCACACCGATGGCAGCTACTCGGTCCTGCCCCTGACGATCCGCTGCCCGCAGATTCCGAAGCGTCTGACCATCGGCTACCGCCTGTTCGCCGACCTGGACCCGCAGCACCGCGGCCTGCTCAACCTGCAGGCCGGTGGCGTGGCGCGCTCTGCGGTGCTTGGGCCCCAGGCGCCCGTGCAGTCCTTCGACCTGGAGGAAGCGAGCCGGCTCAGGCAGTTCCTCGACTACCTGCGCGACGGCGTCTGGCACATCTGGATCGGCTTCGACCACATCCTGTTCCTGCTCTCGCTGCTGCTGCCGGCGGTGCTGGTGTGGGGCGGGCGGCAATGGCGCGGGGCCCAGACCTTCGGTGCGGCGTTCTGGAGCGTGGTGCGCGTTGTCACCGCGTTCACGGCGGCGCACTCGATCACGCTGACGCTGGCGACGCTGGGCTATGTGTCGCTGCCGTCGCGCTGGGTCGACTCGGCGATGGCCGCGTCGGTCGTGCTGGCGGCGCTGAACAATGTGTGGCCAGTCTTCCATGGCCGGCGCTGGATGGTCGCGTTCGGCTTCGGCCTGATCCACGGCTTCGGCTTCGCCAGCGTGCTGGTGGACCTGGGCCTACCGCGCGACGCGCTGGCGCTCGCGCTGGTCGGCTTCAATATGGGCGTGGAGGGTGGCCAGCTGGCGATCGTCGCAGTGTTCCTGCCGCTCGCGTTCAGCTTGCGGCGCAGCTGGTTCTACCGCCGGCTGGTGATGGTCGGCGGCTCGCTCGTGATCGCGGTGCTGGCGGCGGTCTGGCTGTGCGAGCGCTTGTTCATGTTCAAGGTGCTGCCGTTCTGACTGGGCACAGGCGGCACGTTCAGCCAGAGGTTCCCTGGAGCGTTCAACCGAGCACTGCCTCCAGCGCATCGATGAACATCTTCGCCACATCGAAGCCGCTTTGCTGCATGATTTCCTGGAAGCCGGTCGGGCTCGTGACGTTGATCTCGGTCACGCAGTCGCCGATCACGTCCAGGCCGATCAGCAACAGCCCGCGCGCGGCCAGGATCGGGCCGATGGCTTCGGCAATCTCGCGGTCGCGCGCGCTCAAGGGCTGCGCCACACCCTTGCCGCCCACCGCCAGGTTGCCGCGAATTTCCATGCCCTGCGGAATGCGCGCGAGGCAATGCGGCACCGGCACGCCGCCGATGATCAGAATGCGCTTGTCGCCCTTCACGATCTCGGGCAGGTAGCGCTGCACCATCACCGTTTCAGCGCCGCCCTTGTTCAGCGTCTCGGTGATGCTGCCCAGGTTCAGGCCATCCGGCCCGACGCGGAAGATGCCCGTGCCGCCCATGCCGTCGAGCGGCTTCAGGATGATGTCTTTGTGCTCGGCGTGGAAGCGCTTGATGTCGGACTCGTCGCGCGTTACCAGCGTCGGGCCGATGAACTGCGGGAACTCGAGGATCGCGAGCTTCTCGGGGTGGTCGCGCAAGGCGCGCGGGCTGTTGAACACGCGCGCGCCTTCGCGTTCGGCCTGGCCGAGCAGGTGGGTGGCGTAGAAGTATTCGCTGTCGAACGGCGGGTCCTTGCGCATGACGACGGCATCGACATCGGCCAGCGCCACCGGCAGCTCGTCGGGCGCCTGCTGCTTGGCAGCGAACCAGTCGTGCTTGTCTTTCGATTCAGCGCCTGTCAGTGTGATCTCGCGCACGAAGGCGGTGACGCGGCCGCCGCGCTGCCACATCACGTCTTGCGGGCCGCAGGCCATCAGTGTGTGGCCGCGTGAAGCGGCCTCGCGCATCATCGCGAAGGTGGAGTCCTTGTAGGTCTTGAAGCCTTCGAGCGGGTCGGCGATGAACAGCAGTTTCATGGGTGGCCTCAAGCGGTGATCAAGCCGGTCGTCAAACAGTCCAGCGGGGCCGCCACTGTTGCACAAACAGCGCGAACGCGCCGGCCACCACGCCCCAGAAGGCCGAGCCGATGCCGGCCAGGCTGACGCCGCTGAGCGTGACCAGGAAGGTGATCAGCGCCGCCTCGCGGTGCGCGTCTTCGCGCAGCGCCACGGCCAGCCCGCCGCCGATGCTGCCCAGCAGCGCCAGGCCGGCGATGGCCACTACGAGCTCGCGTGGGAAGGCGCTCAGCACACCGGTGACGGCGGCGCCGAACAGGCCGACGACACAGTAGATCGCGCCGCACGACACGGCAGCCATGTAGCGCTTCGATGCGTCGGGGTGCGCTTCGCGGCCCATGCAGATCGCGGCGGTGATGGCCGACAGGTTCAGCGCGAACGCGCCGAACGGCGCGAGCACCAGGGTCGCCAGGCCGGTCAGCGTGATGACTTTCGAGATCGGCATGTCGTAGCCGGCCGCGCGAATCGCCGCCACGCCGGGCAGGTTCTGCGACGCCATCGTCACCACGAACAGCGGCAGCGCGAGGCTCACGGTGGCCTGCCAGCTGAATTCTGGCGCGGTGAACACCGGCACCGTCAGGCCCCACTGCACGCCGCGCAGGTGCAGCTGGCCCAGCGCCGCCGCGTACGCCACGCCCACCACCAGCACGCCGGGTACCGCGTAGCGCGCCCACAGGCGGCGGCCGACAAGGTAGGCCACGAGCATCAGCAGCACCAGCGTGAAGGCCGACTTGAGCGCCACGAACGCATCCAGCCCGAAGCGCGTCAGCACGCCGGCCAGCAAGGCGCTGGCGATCGGCATCGGAATTCGCCCGAGCAGGCGCTCGAACCAGCCGGTGACGCCGAACAGCGTGATCAGCAGCGCGCAGACGATGAACGCGCCAGTCGCATGCGCCATGCCGAAGCCGCCGGCCGCGCCGGCCGTGGCCAGTACCGCAGCGCCTGGCGTGCTCCAGGCCACCATCACCGGCTGGCGCAGCCACAGCGAGGGCAGCGCGCTGCACAGACCCATGCCCAGGCCGAGCGCCCACATCCACGAACTGAGCTGCGCGGGCGTGGCGCCGAGCGCGGTGGCGGCCTGGAAAACGACCGCCACCGAGCTGGTGAAGCCGACCAGCACGGCGACGAAGCCGGCGGTGGCGGCGGAGAGCGAGAGGTCGGCGAGCGGATTGAAAGCGGGGCGCATCGGCGGAAGGATAGCGGTGTGCGGCGCTGCGCCGAGTGGTGCAAGGGCGAGTTCCCGGTCTTCGGCTCAGCGGCAGGCAAGCCCATCACCCTCGACGAAGTGAAGATCGCCGAGGACGAGGCTTGACCCGAGCCGCGCCGCCACGCGTGTGGCTGCTCGATGCGAACCTGCTCATTGCGCTCACGCACGCGGCTCACGTTCACCATGGCGAGGCTCATGCGTGGTTCGAGCACGTCGGGAAACGGCGCTGGGCCCGCTGCGCCTTGACCCAACTGGCGTTTGTGCGCCTGTCCAGCAACCCGCGCGTCGTGGGTGAAAACATCAGCCCCGCGCCTGCAAGCGCGAAGTCTGGGTGCGGTGGCCGTAGCACCTCTGGCATGGCTGGCGAAGGACTTCGCGCTTGCAAGCGCCAGGCCTCTGAGCTCGCGTGCCCCTTGATGTCGTCGCTTCAGATCTCGACCTTCGACCCCAGTTCCACCACCCGGTTCGTCGGCAGGCTGAGGAAGTCGGCTGCGGCAGAGGCGTTACGGTGCATGCTGGCGAAGAGCTTTTCGCGCCAGTTGGCCATCCCGCCACCGATGGTCGGGATGACGATGTCGCGCGACAGGAAGTACGAGGTGTCCATGTCGTCGATGTGGCAGCCGCGGTCGTGCAGCAGGGCCAGCGCCTCGGGCACGTCGGGCTCGTTATTGAAGCCGAAGTGCAGCGTGACCTGCCAGCACGCATGGCCCAGCGGCACCATCTCGCTGCGCTGGTCGGGGGCGATCCACGGAACCTCATGGTGCATCACGGTCACGAACAGATTGGTTTCGTGCAGCACCTTGTTGTGCTTCAGGTTGTGCATCAGGGCGTTCGGCGTGACGCCCTGATCGGCGACGAGGAACACCGCCGTCCCTTGCACGCGCGTCGGCGGGTTCACGAATACGGCCTCGAGGAAGCTCTTCAAGTCGATCGCGTCTTCGCGCAGCCGTGCCGACATGAGCCGCCGCCCCTTCTTCCAGGTCATCATCAGCAGGAACATCACGGCGCCGATGGCCACCGGGAACCAGCCGCCGTCGAACACCTTGACCACGTTGGCGCTGAAGTAGACGAAGTCGACGATGAAGAAGAAGGCGGTTGCGGCAAAGGACAGCGACCACGGGTACTTCCAGCCGTAGCGGATCACGAAGAAGGTCATCGTGGTCGTGATCAGCATGTCGATCGTGACGGCAATGCCATAGGCGGCTGCGAGCTTGGTGGTTGACTGGAACACCACCACCGCGATCACGATGCAGATGTACAGGCTCCAGTTGATGAAGGGCACGTAGATCTGGCCCGCCTCGCGAACCGAGGTGTGAAGAATGCGCAACCGCGGCAGGTAGCCGAGCTGGATGGCCTGTTTGGTGACCGAGAACGCGGCGGTGATGAGTGCCTGCGAAGCGATCACTGTGGCGCACGTGGCCAGGCCGATCAGCGGGTACAGCGCCCAGGTCGGCGCCATCTCGAAGAACGGGTTCCCGACCTTGCCTGGGTGTTCGAGCAGCATCGCGCCCTGGCCGAAGTAATTGAGCACCAGCGCCGGCATCGCCAGGCTGAACCAGGCCAGGCGGATGGGCCGCTTGCCGAAGTGGCCCATGTCTGCATACAGGGCCTCCGCGCCGGTCACGCACAGCACCACGGAGCCAAGCGCGATGAAGGCAACCTGCGGGTTGCTCAGCAGGAACGTGAACGCATGCTGCGGGCTCAATGCCCACAGGATGGACGGGTTCTGGACAATGTGGTGCAGGCCGAGCGCCGCGAGCACGCCGAACCACAGCACCATCACCGGCCCGAAGAATTTGCCCACATTGGCAGTGCCGTGGCGCTGCACCATGAACAGGCCAGTCAGCACGACCAGGGTCAACGGGATGACATAGGGGTGCAGCGCAGGCGCGGCCACTTCCAGCCCTTCGACCGCAGACAGCACCGAGATGGCCGGCGTGATGACACCGTCGCCGAAGAAGATGGCGGTGCCGAAGATGCCCAGCAGCAGCAGCCGCCGACGCAGTTCGGGCCGCTCCTTCACGGCCTGCGAGGCGAGCGCGAGCATCGCGATCAGCCCGCCTTCGCCGTCGTTGTCGGCGCGCAGGATCAGCACGACGTATTTGACGGACACCACCACGGTCAGGGTCCAGAACACGAGCGAGAGCACGCCGTAGATGTTGCCGGCCGTGAGTGCCACGTGGCCATGCGCGAACACTTCCTTCAGCGCATACAGCGGGCTGGTGCCGATGTCTCCGTAGACAACGCCGATGGCTCCCAACGTGAGCCCGGCCAGGTTCGAGTGCGTGGACGCGGAGTTGTGGGTGCTCACGGTGCGTGACTGTAGGGGCTTTGCCGGCTTCATTGTTGCTCTTGCGTCTGCGGTTCAGATCTGCACCTTGGTGCCCAGTTCGACGACCCGGTTCGCCGGCAGGTTCAGGAAGTCGGCCGCCGAAGCTGCGTTCCGGTGCAGGCTGGCGAACAGTTTTTCACGCCATGGCGCCATGCCACCACCGAGCGTCGGCACCACGGTTTCGCGCGACAGGAAATACGAGGTGGTCATGGGGTCGAGCACGACGCCCTGGCTCTGCAGCAGGTCAAGTGCAGCGGGCACGTCGAGGTCGTTCTTGAAGCCGAAGTTGAGCGTCACTTTCCAGCAGCCCTTGCACAGCAACTCGGCACTGGCGCGCTGCGCGAACGGTATCCACGGAACGTCGAGCGTGTTGGCGGTGACGAACAGGTTGTTCTCGTGCAGCACGTTGTTGTGCTTCAGGTTGTGCAGCAGTGCGTTCGGAGTCACGTCTTCCTCGGAACTCAAGAAGACGGCTGTTCCGGGGGCGCGCATCGGCGGGTCCATCAGCACGCTCTTCAGAAAAGGCTTCAGCTCGATCGATTCCTCACGGATCTTTGCCGACAGCAGCTGGCGGCCGCGCGCCCAGGTCATCATCAGCGTGAACACGGCGCCGGCAATCAGCAGAGTGAACCAGCCGCCCGACAGTACCTTGATGATGTTCGATGAGAAGAACACGAGTTCGATCATCAGGAAGAAGCCGGTCGCGCCCAGGCACAGCCACCACCGGTAGTTCCAGCGGTAGCGGATCACAAAGAAGGTCATGACCGTGGTGATCAGCATCGTCGCAGTGACGGCGATGCCGTAGGCGGTGGCGAGTGCGCTCGACGAGCCGAACATCAGCACCGCCGCGACGATCGCGCCGAACTGCAGCCAATTGACGCCAGGGATGTAGATCTGGCCGATCTCCCTGACGGAGGTGTGCAGCACGCTCAGGCGCGGCAGGTAGCCGAGCTGGATCGCCTGCTTGGTGACCGAGAACGTGCCAGAGATCGTGGCCTGCGACGCGATCACCGTGGCCACCGTGGCCAGCACCACCATTGGCAGCAGGAACCAGGGTGGCACCATGTTGAAGAACGGGTTGTCGGCCTTGGCCGGTTCCAGCAACATCAGCGCGCCCTGGCCGAAGTAGTTCAGCACCAGCGCGGGAAAGACGAGCGCGAACCAGACGAGCTGGATCGGGCGTTGGCCGAAGTGGCCCATGTCGGCGTACAGCGCTTCGGCGCCGGTGACGGCAAGGAATACCGCGCCGAGCACCAGCAAGGTGACGTGGCCGTGCTCGATGCCGAAGCGCAGCGCATGCCATGGGTTCAGTGCCTGCAGCACGACTGGCGCGCGAATGATCCAGACCATGCCCCAGTAGGCAATGGTGAGAAACCAGACCAGCGTGATCGGCACCACGTACGGCTTGAATGCGGGCGTGACGAGTTCCAGGCCTTTGACCGCCGACAGCACCGAGATGGCCGGCGTGATGACGCCGTCGCCATAGAACAGCGCCGCGCCCAGGATGCCCATCACGATCAGCGCAGTGCGCAGCCGTGGCCGGTCGCGCGTGACTTGCGACGACAGGGCCATCAGCGCCATCGTGCCGCCTTCGCCGTTGTTGTTCGCGCGCAGGATCAGCGCCACGTACTTGAGTGAGACGATCACCGTCAGGGTCCAGAACACCAGCGAGAGCACGCCCAGGATGTCGGGCAGGGTGAGCGCAGCATGCTTGCTCGCGAAGACTTCACGCAGCGCGTACAGCGGGCTGGTGCCGATGTCGCCGTAGACCACGCCGAGGGCGCCCAGGGTCAAGGCGGCCATGCGGGATGTGGCGGGCTTCTGGCTCACGAGGGCGACCCTCGCGGCGGGTCGCAGGGTGTCGTTGACGGGATCAGGATTCTGCGCCTGCGATTGGGTGGGCTGGCAAAATTCGGCGGTCGCCATGTTGCGGCGCAGCAACCGCACCGGGCGGCGCCGAGGCTTGCCGAGTGTTTACGTGTAGACCTCGGCGTCAGGGTCGGTTGCTTCCAGTTCGTAGCTCGCCGCGACCATGGCGAGGCGGGCAATCACGCCATACATGTAGAACCGGTTCGGTGCGCTGGCGCCCGGCTTCGCACCGGGCTTTGGCAACTGGTTCGATTCGGCGAACGCGAGGGGCACGTAGCTTGCGCCCGGCGCGTTCAGGTTCTCGTCGACGCCACGCCCGGCGTTGACGCGATAGAAGCCGCCGACCACGTAGCGGTCGATCATGTAGACCACCGGCTCTGCCACCGCGTCGTTCACGCGCTCGTAGGTCGGCACGCCTTCCTGCAGGATCACTTCGCTGCTCTCGCGGCCGTCTTTCATCGCACTCAGGCGCGCACGCCGGGCGGGGTCGGCCAGTTCTTTCGGCTCGCGCACGGTGATCACGCCCACGCCACCGGTGCCGGCATCGGCCTTTACGACGATGAACGGCTTCTCCTGGATGCCGTATTCCTTGTACTTCCGGCGCACCTTGCCGAGCAGCGCCTCGGCGTTGGTCATCAGGCATTCTTCGCCGCTGCCGTCGGCGAGGTTGACGTCGCTACAGCGCGCGAACATCGGGTTGATCAGCCACGGGTCCATGCCCAGCAGCTTCGCGAATTTCTTCGCCACTTCCTCATACGCCCTGAAGTGGTTCGACTTGCGCCGCACCACCCAGCCGGCATGCAAGGGCGGCAGCAGGTATTGCTCGTGAAGGTGGGCCAGCGCCTTCGGCACGCCGGCCGACAGGTCGTTGTTGAGCAGGATCGTGCACGGATCGAAGTGCTTGAGCCCCAGGCGCCGTTTGCTGCGC
>CANJKD010000026.1 GCA_947474415.1 Burkholderiales bacterium
AGTGCGCGTGGCGGGTGGCGGCGCAGTTCGGGATCATTGCCACCGGCTTGCTCGCCGCGTGCGTCGGGTAGGTCGAGATCTTCACGTCGAGCACCGTGGTGAGGCCGCCAAGACCTTGTGCGCCGATGCCGAGCGCATTGATCTTGTCGCACAGTTCGATGCGCAGCTCTTCCAGTTTGTCGCGTGGACCTCTCGCCTTCAACTCGTACATGTCGATGTCTTCCATCAGGCTCTGCTTGGCGAGCAACATCGCGCGCTCGGCGGTGCCGCCGATGCCGATGCCCAACATGCCGGGCGGGCACCAGCCGGCGCCCATCGTCGGCACGGTTTTCATGACCCAGTCGACCAGCGAATCGCTCGGGTTCATCATCACGAACTTGGTCTTGTTCTCGCTGCCGCCGCCCTTCGCTGCCACCTGCACATCGACGGTGTTGCCGGGCACCACGGTCATGTGGACGACGGCCGGTGTGTTGTCTTTGGTGTTCTTGCGCTCGAAGTGCGGGTCGGCCACGATGCTGGCGCGCAGCTTGTTGTCGGCGAAGTTGTAGGCGCGGCGCACGCCTTCGTTGACGGCGTCTTCGATGCTGCCGGCGAAGCCTTCGAAGCGCACGTCCATGCCGATTTTGAGGAACACGTTGACGATGCCCGTGTCCTGGCAGATCGGGCGCTTGCCTTCGGCGCACATCTTCGAGTTGGTCAGGATTTGCGCGATCGCGTCCTTCGCGGCGGGGCTTTGTTCGGCGCGGTAGGCGCGTGCCAGGTGGGCGATGTAGTCGGCCGGGTGGTAATAGCTGATGTACTGGAGTGCGCCGGCAATGCTGTCGACCAGATCGTTGTATCGGAGGATGGTCATCGTGGTTCCCGGGGGAAGGGTGGAAGCTGGTAAACAATGCGGCCAAGCAGGCATTGACCGACGTCAGGCGCGGAAGAGAATTTTACTGAACCGGGAACTTCCCTTTGATCAATCGCATTCGCAGTTTCATCGCTTCCGAATCGGCTGGTGGCGTGGTGCTGGCGCTGGCCGCCATCGTCGCGCTGGGCGTCAGCAATTCGGCGCTCGGCCCGGCCTACGAGCGCTTCGTCCAGGCGCGCATCGAACTGCGCATCGCCAACGACTGGCTGGTATTGTCGAAGCCGCTGCTGCTGTGGGTGAACGACATGTGGATGGCGGTGTTCTTTTTCCTCGTCGGCCTGGAAATCAAGCGCGAGGTGCTGGCCGGTGAGCTGGCATCGTTGAAGAGGGCCTCGCTACCGCTGGTGGCGGCGCTCGGTGGCATGGCCGTGCCGGCGTTGATCTATGTGGCACTCAACCACGCCGACCCGGTCGCGCTGCGTGGCTGGGCCATTCCCACCGCGACCGACATTGCATTCGCACTCGGCATCCTGTTGCTGCTCGGCTCGCGGGTACCGGCGTCGCTGAAGGTTTTCCTCACCGCAGTGGCGATCATCGACGACCTTGGCGCCATCGTCATCATTGCGCTGTTCTACACCGAGCATTTGTCGGGCAGCATGCTGGCCGCAGCAGGCTGCGGCATCCTGCTGCTGTTCATGCTGAACCGTGCGCGGGTGCAGAGCATCGGCCCTTACGTGGTCGTCGGCCTCGTGGTGTGGCTGTGTGTGCTCAAGTCGGGCGTCCACGCCACGCTGGCCGGCGTGGTCACCGCAATGGCGGTTCCGCTGCGCGGCAAGGGTAAAGGCCACTCGCCGCTGGAAACCGCCGAACACGCGCTGTACCCCTGGGTCGCGTTCGCGGTGCTGCCGATGTTCGCGTTTGTGAATGCAGGCGTGTCACTGCAGGGCGTGGCATTGGGCACGCTGATGCAAGGCGTGCCACTCGGCATCGGCCTGGGCCTGGTGATCGGCAAGGCCGTGGGCGTGTTCGGTGCCTCGTGGTTGCTCATGCGTTTCGCTGGCATCGGCCTGCCGCCCGACGCCAGTACACGCCAATTCTTCGGCGTCTGCGTGCTGTGTGGCATCGGCTTCACGATGAGCCTTTTCATTGGCGGCCTGGCCTTCACTTGGCAGGGGGTCGCCTATGAAACGCAGGTCAAGCTCGGCGTGCTTTGCGGCTCGCTGGCGTCGGCGTTACTGGGCGTAGCGCTGTTGCTGAGCGCCCGGCGTTCAGTGGTCGCCGTGCTGCGATGAATTGAGCAATTTGTCGGTGTAGGCGATCGCCACCGCCGAGAGCAGGAAGGTGAGGTGGATGATGGTCTGCCACATCAGCACTTTCTGGCTGTAGTTTGCGGCGTTGATGAAGGTCTTCAGCAGGTGGATCGAGCTGATGCCGATGATGGCCGTGCCGAGCTTTACCTTCAGCACCGAGGCGTTCACGTGGCTCAGCCATTCAGGTTCGTCCGGGTGCCCTTCGAGGTGCATGCGGCTCACGAACGTCTCGTAGCCGCCCACGATCACCATGATGAGCAGGTTCGAGATCATCACGACGTCGATCAGCGCCAGCACGGCCAGCATAATCACAGTTTCGGTGAGCTTCGGCGCCTGTTGGCCGATGACCTGTCCGCTTGCATCGACGATGGCCGGGAAGTGGTAGCCCATGCCTTCGATCAGCGCGGCCAGCGCGGCTTGGTCGCCGAACGCAGCCTCCACCAGGTGCACCAGCTCGACCCAAAAGTGAAACACGTAGACGCACTGCGCCAGGATCAGGCCGAGGTAAAGCGGCAGTTGGAGCCAGCGGCTCATGAAGATGAAATTCGGAATCGGCCTCAGGCGTGCAGGCTTCGGCGGGGTTGACTCGGGCGGCAGGACCATGGGCGGCTTTCAGGCATTCGAAGATCGGAGTTCGGAGCTCGGATTTCGCAGAATAATCGGATTGTCCGGTTGCCGGCATTCCTGTGGGCGGCAGGATGATAGGTGGCCGTGCCAGCACGCCAAAACGCGCAGAGTAAGCCCTTCGTAAGAGCCCGGGAATAAGGTTCGCCCAGGTCGAGATCGAACCCGAACCAACCGCCAGGAGACAAAACATGAGTGCAGACGACGCCGTATACCTGCCCGCCGAAGCCATCGTGAAGAATGCTTTCGTGTCCGGCATGGACGCCTATCAAAAGCTTTGTGCCGAGGCCGAAGCCGACTACGAAGGCTTCTGGGCCCGCCAGGCGCGCGAACTGCTGACCTGGAAGACGCCGTTCACCAAGGTGCTCGACGAAAGCAATGCGCCCTACTTCAAGTGGTTTGAAGACGGCACCCTGAACGCCTCGTACAACTGCCTCGACCGCCAGGTTGAAGACGGCCTAGGCGACAAGGTCGCGATCATCTTCGAGGCCGACGACGGCAAGGTCACGAAGGCCACCTACAGCGACCTGCTGGTCCGCACCTGCCAGCTCGCCAACGCGCTGCACGCGCGCGGCGTCAAGAAGGGGGACCGCGTCGTGATCTACCTCAGCATGTCGATCGAAGGCGTGGTCGCCATGCAGGCCTGCGCCCGCATCGGCGCCACCCACTCGGTGGTGTTCGGCGGCTTCTCCGCGCAGTCGCTGCGCGACCGCATTTCCGACACCGGCGCGGTGATGGTGATCACCGCCGACGAGCAGATGCGCGGCGGCAAGCAGTTGCCGCTGAAGGCCATCGTCGACGAAGCGCTGGCCCTTGAAGGCTGCGAATCGGTTCGCGATGTGATCGTCTACCAACGCACCGGGGGCAAGATCGGCTGGGTCGAAGGGCGAGACCATTGGCTGCACGATGAAATGGCCGGCCAGGCCGCCGCCTGCGAGCCCGAATGGGTGGGCGCCGAACACGCGCTGTTCCTGCTCTACACCTCGGGTTCCACCGGCAAGCCGAAGGGCGTGCAGCATTCCACCGGCGGCTACCTGCTGCACGCGGCGCTGACCACCAAGTGGACTTTCGACCTGAAGCTGAACGACGTGTTCTGGTGCACCGCCGACTTCGGCTGGGTCACGGGCCACACCTACATCACCTACGGGCCGCTCGCGCTCGGCGGCACCGAAGTCGTGTTCGAGAGCATTCCGACCCACCCGGATGCGGGCCGTTTCTGGAAGATGATCCAGGACCACAAGGTCACGATCTTCTACACCGCACCCACGGCGATCCGCTCGCTGATCAAGGCTGCCGAAGGCAGCGCTGCAGTCCACCCCGACCGCTACGACCTGAGCAGCCTGCGCATCCTCGGCTCGGTCGGCGAGCCGATCAACCCGGCCGCGTGGGAGTGGTACTACAAACACATCGGCGGCAGCCGGTGCCCGGTTGTCGACACCTTCTGGCAGACCGAAAGCGGCGGCCACATGATCACGCCGCTGCCGGGGGCCACGCCGATGGTGCCGGGCTCGTGCACGCTGCCGTTCCCCGGCATCATGGCCGCCGTGGTCGACGAGACCGGCAAGGACGTGCCTTGGGGCCAGGGCGGCATCCTGGTCGTGAAGAAGCCGTGGCCGAGCATGATCCGTACGATCTGGGGCAACCCGCAGCGCTTCAAGAGCAGCTACTACCCGGAAGACTTCCAGGGCAAGTACTACCTGGCCGGCGACGGTGCGATCCGCGATGTGAAGACCGGCTACTTCACGATCACCGGCCGCATCGACGATGTGCTGAACGTCAGCGGCCACCGCATGGGCACGATGGAAATCGAGTCGGCCCTCGTGTCGTGTACCGAACTGGTGGCCGAAGCCGCCGTGGTGGGCCGGCCCGACGACACGACCGGCGAGGCGATCTGCGCCTTCGTCGTGCTGAAGCGTTCGCGGCCCACGGGCGACGAAGCGAAGGCGATTGCAAAGCTGTTGCGCGATTGGGTCGGCAAGGAAATCGGCCCGATCGCCAAGCCGAGGGACATCCGCTTCGGCGACAACCTGCCGAAGACGCGCTCGGGCAAGATCATGCGGCGTCTGCTGCGCTCGGTCGCGAAGGGCGAGGCGATCACCCAGGACACGTCGACGTTGGAGAACCCCGCAATACTCGATCAGTTGTCGGAGAACAACTGATCGACGGTCGCGTGAGCGGCTGCGGTGCGCAGCACCGGTGCGGAGTTCCGGCGCAGGCTAACTTCCGCGCCAGCGGAAGTTAAGGCACGGCAGCGCCGGCCAAGGTCACAGCCTGGCGAACTTCAACCCGCTGCCTTGACCAAGTCAGCCGCCTTCTCCGCAATCGCAATCACCGGTGCATTCGTGTTCCCGCCGACGATGCGCGGCATGATCGACGCGTCGACGACACGCAGCCCCTGCATACCGTGCACGCGCAGTTGCGCATCCACCGCATCCATCACGCCGCCGCCCATGCGGCAGGTGCCCACCGGGTGGTAGATCGTGTCGGCCCGGTCGCGGATGAACTGCTCGATCTGCGCATCGGTCTGCGCCGCAGCCGAGACCGGCAATTCGCGCCCGCGCAGGCCCGCCAGGGCGGGCTGCTGCAGGATGCCGCGCATCAGCTTGAAGCCGCGCACCAGCCGGTCCACATCTGCGCGTTCGGCGAGGAAATTCGGGTCGATCAGCGGCACGGCCATCGGGTCGGCGCTGGCCAGCGTGACGCTGCCCCGGCTCTGCGGCCGCAGCAGGCATACATGGCATGAGAAGCCGTGGCCGAACACGGTCTTGCGGCCGTGGTCGATCAGCTTGCCGATTACGAAATGCAGTTGCAGGTCGGGCAGCGCTTCGTCGGCCTGGCTCTTGATGAACCCGCCGGCCTCGGCGAAGTTGGTGGTCAGCATGCCGCGCCGGTGGCGTCGCCATTCGAAGATGCCCTTGATCGCGTGCACCGCACCGGTGAGCGACAGGCCGAACAGGTCGGTCACCTGCGGCGCATCCACCACCTGCACCACGTCAGGGTGGTCGTGCAGGTTCGCGCCGACGCCGGGCAGGTCGTGCACGGTGACGATGCCGTGGTGCTGCAACTGCGCGCCCGGCCCGATGCCCGACAGCATCAGGATCTGCGGCGATTGCATCGCACCGGCGCACAGCAGCACCTCGCGGCTCGCCCTCAGCTGCCGCAACTCGCCACCGACCCGCACCTCCACGCCCACCGCGCGCCGACCTTCGAGCAGGATGCGCGTGGTATGCGCGCCAGTGATCACTTGGAGGTTCGGGCGCGCGAGGTTTGGCGTCAGGTAGCCGTTGGCCGCGCTCCAGCGCTCGCCGTTCTTGTGCGTGACCTGGTACATGCCGACGCCTTCCTGAGCGGCGCCGTTGAAGTCGGCGTTGAGCTTGAAGCCCGCTTGCCGGGCGGCCTCGACGAACACCGGGCCGTAGCGGTTCGGGCTGCGCAAGTCCATCACGTTCAGCGGCCCGCCGACGCCATGAAACGCATCGGCGCCGCGTTCGTTGTTCTCCGCGCGCTTGAAGTACGGCAGCAGGTCGTCGTAGCCCCAGCCGGCATTGCCGAGCGCGGCCCAATGGTCGTAGTCTTCGCGCGGCCCGCGCAGGTAGATCATCGCGTTGATCGAGCTGGAACCGCCGAGAACCTTGCCGCGCGGCTGGTAGCCGCAGCGGCCGTTCAGGCCGGGCTGCGGCACCGTCTCGAAGCACCAACTCGCCGTTCCGGTCTGCGCCAGCAAGGCCAGGCCGGCCGGGCAGTGGATCAGCACATTCGTATCGGCGGGGCCGGCTTCGAGCAGGCAGACTTTGACGTTCGGGTCTTCGCTCAGGCGCGCGGCCAAAACGCAGCCGGCGGAGCCGCCGCCGATGATGATGTAGTCGAACAAGGTTGTTTCCTCGGGGGCGAATCGGCGCCGGTCGCGGGATGGCCTGGTGCGGTGGATGATATCGACGCATCGCACACGAATTTAGGGCGCTCAGCCTAGCTAGACTCATCCGCTCCAGCCCGACCTCAAGGCCACCATGCCCACATCCGCTCCAGCGCTCTACCGCGAATTCACCAGTCAGGCGCAAATTGACGCGCAGTACAACGCCGGCGCTTCGATCCCCGACGCGGCGTCGTACATGCAAGGTTTCGTCGAACGCAGCCGCCACGCCCGCGAGGCCCTGCGCTGCGTGCTCGACGTTCCGTATGGCCCGACGATCGACGAGACGCTCGACATCTTCCCGGCTGCTGCACCCGGTTCGCCCGGTGCGCCGGTGTTCGTCTTCATCCACGGCGGCTACTGGCGCGCGCTGAGCTCGAAAGACTTCAGCTGCGTGGCGCTGGGCCTGCAGCCGCTGGGCATCACCACGGTGGTGATCGATTATTCGCTGTGTCCCAAGGTCGGCATCGACGAGATCACCCGCCAGGCGCGCGCTGCCGTGGCCTGGGTGCTGCGCCACATCGGTGAGCATGCCGGTGACCCGGCACGGGTGGCGGTGGGCGGCCATTCGGCCGGCGGCCACCTGGCGGCGATGTGCCTGGAAACGGCCTGGGACCGCGACTACGGTCTGGCCCGCGACCCGCTCGCGGCCGGCGTGCTGGTCAGCGGCCTGTACGACCTGGCGCCGCTGCGCTACAGCTACCTGCAGCCGCAGATCCAACTCGACGACGGCGTGATCCGGCGCAACTCGCCGCTGTTCGCGGTGCGCGCCAGCCGCACGCCGGCCCTGATCACCTGGGGCGCGAACGAGAGCAGCGAATTCGCGCGCCAGTCCAGCGCGTTGCATGCCGCGTGGCAGGGTGCCGGCAACGCATCGGAACTGGTCGCGCAGGCCGATGCGAACCACTTCTCGGCCATCGACGGCTTCGCGAGCCCGGCCAGCCCGCTGTGCCGGTGGCTGGCCGAAACACTGGGCGTGCCGCATGCATCCGATGGCGGCGCGGGCGCGTAGGGTTCAGGGTCAAGGCGCTTCTGGCACCATTGGAAGAGCGTTCAAGGCGCGCCTGCAGTCCGTCCGAAGCGCGAACATCACTGATCGAGAGCACACCCTGAAGCTGAACCCCACCACTGCGCTGAGCGCCCTGGCCACCGCACTCACCGTGTACCTTGCCTCGCCCGCATGGGCTGCGCTCGACATCGGCGAGAAGGCGCCCGACTTCACCGTGCCGGCGGCGCTCGCCGGCAAGCAGTACAGCTACTCGTTGGCCGAATCGCTGGCCAAGGGGCCGGTGGTGCTGTACTTCTTCCCGGCCGCGTTCTCGGTCGGGTGCTCGGCCGAGGCGCACGAGTTCGCCGAGGCCATCGGCAAGTACGAGGCGCTGGGCGCGTCGGTGATCGGCGTTTCGACCGACGACATCGAAACACAAACCAAGTTCTCGATGCAGTCCTGCCAGGGCAAGTTCCCGGTCGCGTCGGATGCCGGCAAGACGGTGATCAAGTCGTATGACGCCGCGATGATGATCTTGCCTGACTACGCAAACCGCGTGTCGTACGTGATCGGGCCCGACCAGAAGGTGCTCTACAGCTACCAGAGCCTGAACCCGAGCAAGCACGTCGAGAAGACGCTGGCTGCGCTGCAGGGTTGGGAAAAGGCGAAGGGCGGCAAGTAGGCCGGCTGACGGCAAACGGCGGGCGCCAGCGCTCGGCTTGGCGGTGGTGTCATCGCGACGCCGTGCTTGTTGGCATCGGCAGGCGCAACACCACCTCCAGCCCCGGCGCTGCGTTGCGGAACGTCAACGTGCCGCCGTGCGCCACGGCCACCAGCCGGCACAGGTACAAGCCCAGGCCCACGCCGCCGGTGGCGCGCTGGCGCGCCGTGTCTTCCCGATAGAACGGCTGGGCGAGCTGGTCGAGGCTGGCCTCGGCCACGCCAGTGCCGTGGTCGCGCACCGTGACGCAGGCCGCATCGCCGTCGCGGCGGGTCGTGACGACCGGCGCCCTGACGGCATCCGGCGTGTGACGCAGCGCGTTGTCGAACAGGTTGCGCAGCAGCAGCCGGATGCGGGTCCGGTCCAGCGCCAGCAGCGGTATCGAAGCGTCGGGCTCGAAGCGCAGCGCGCTCTTGCTGTGATTCGCACTGGTATCTGCACTGAGCTGACCCGCCAGCACCTCGTCGACCAGCGCATTCAGGTCGCTCGGCGCGGTGCTCAGCACGGCATGCCCGCTGGCCAGCCGTTCGCTTTCGAGCAGGTCGATGACCAGGTCGCGCATCTGCGCCAGGTCGCGCAGCAAGGCGTCGCGTTCCGGGCCTTCGGCGACGAGTTCGGCATTCAGCCGGGCACGCGTCAGCGGCGACCGCAGCTCATGGCTGATCGCCAGCAGCAGGCCGCGTTTGGCGTCGAGCCGGTGCTGCAGGCCTTCGGCCATGCGGTTGATCTGCTCGGCCAGGTCGCCGAGTTCGTCAAGGTGGCGTGGCCGGATCGGCTGTGAGAAGTCGCCACGGCCGTAACGCATCGCACCAGCGCCGATGTCGGCCAGCGGGCGCAGCAAGCGGCGCACGACCGCGTAAGCCAGGCCGATCAGCATCAGCAAGGCGGCCAGCGTGACCCAGCCGATCAGGCGGGGCCGATCTTCGGGCGCGTCATCGCGTGCCAGAGCCGCCAGGCCGAAGGTGATGCGGTGGCCGTCGGCGAGCACGCGCACCGGCCGCCACGGGTTGTCGGGGGGGTCGATGCCGGCGTGGCTGTGGGCGTTCGCGAAGCGCGCCTGGTGCAGGTCAACAGGGTGCGACGACCAGTTGACGGCCGGCCCTTCGATGCGGATACGCAGTGGCAGGCGCCGGGTCAGCGCCTCGGCCCGGGCCACATCAGGCGGCGTGCCAATCTGCGCGCTGAGCGTGTCGATGTAGTCGGCGATCAGCGGGCTCGCGAAGTCTTGCCAGCCGTAGCGCAGCGCAGCCTGCATGCCGACCAGGAAGACCACGCTCATGGCCAGCGCCAGCACCACGAACAGGCCGACGAGGCGGACCCCGAAGGAATGCCGGGCCTTGCGGCGCGCGCCCTGCCAGCGGGCGCGCAGACTGCGGCGTTCGGATCGGGCCACGTTGGGCTTTGCGGTGCTCACACCCGCGCCCCGGCAAAGGTATAGCCCGCGTTGCGCAGCGTCTTGATGCAATCCAGCGGTTCGAGCTTGCGGCGCAGGCGGCTCACCAGAATGTCGACCGCACGGGTGTACAGGTCGGCCTCGTGGCCGCGCAGCCGGTTCAGGATTTCGTCGCGGCTGAACACCTTCTGCGGCTCACCGGCCAGCAGTGCGAGCAGTTCGAATTCGGTGCTGGTCAACTCAACCAGGCCGCCATTGCACCGCACCTGGCGGCGTTCCAGGTCGATCTGCAGGCCGTCGAAGTTCAGGCGTTGCAGGGTCGTCGATGCCGCCGGGGCGGGCGCGCGGGCGCGACGCAGCACGGTCTGGATGCGGGCCAGCAATTCGCGCGGCTCGAAGGGTTTGGGAAGGTAGTCGTCGGCCCCGATCTCCAGGCCGACGACACGGTCCATCACGTCGCCGCGCGCGGTCAGCATGATGATAGGCAGGTCGCTCTCGCGGCGGATCGTGCGGCACAGCTCGAAGCCGTCCATCTCGGGCAGCATCACGTCGAGGATGACGGCGTCGAAGGGCTGCGCCCGCAGCATCGCCAGGCCGGTGCTGGGGCGTGTGGCGCTCGCGAGTTCGACCTCAAAGCGCTTGAAGAAGGCCGCCAGCGGCGCGGCCAGCCATTCGTCGTCGTCGATGATCAGAATGCGGCGCATCACTTGATTGTCGCCAAGTCAATACGCGCCGCGCCGCTTGCCGTTCAGCCTGGGTGGCCCCAGCGCGAACGGCGGCTCATGAAGTCGCGCACCTGTTGTTGCTGCGCCGGGTTCAGACCGTCGTAGAAGTCGGCCGCTGCGGCGATCACTTCGGGGCTCCTGGTGCGAACCGCGGTGGTCTTGGTCTCGACGAAAGCCTGGGCGCGTTCGCGGTCGAACTTCGCACCGGCGATCAGGGCCTGGGCCTCGGCGCGCGGGCCGGTGGCGGTGCCCAGCAGGGCCGTGCGCTGCGCCTTGAGGGTGTCGGCGAGCGTGGCCAGGCGCTGCTTCTGCGCGTCGTCGAGCTTGAGCTCGCGGCCGGCGCGATCAAGCACCTTATCGCGCATCTTGGTGGCGTCGGCCTCGCTCATCTGCCAGCCGCCATGGTGGCCATGGCCGCAGGCCGACAGG
>CANJKD010000027.1 GCA_947474415.1 Burkholderiales bacterium
GAATTGCCGTAGAGCGCCGAGAACGGCCCGCGCAACACTTCGATGCGCTCGGCCGTGCCAAGGTCGACGTTGGTGATCTGGCCCTGGCCGTCGGGCAGTGTGGCGGGAATCCCGTCAACGTACATGCGTACGCCGCGCACGCCGAAGGTGGAACGGGCACCGAACCCACGCACCGAGATCTGCACGTCTTGCGCGTAGTTCTGTCGGTCGCGCGCCAGCAGGCCGGGCACGCCGCCGAGCACTTCGGAAATATTGACCTGAGCCTTGCCTTCACGCTGTCCGGCCACGTCGACCCGGTCGATGGAGGCGGGCACGTCGAACGCAGCGGCTTCGGTGCGGGTGGCGGTGACAACCACGGGTGCCAGCACCGTGGGCGCGCTGACGCTGGCTGCTTGGCCCCAGGCGCAAAGCGGCAGGGCCAGCGGCAAGCTCAAAGGCATCAGCAAGGCCAGCCTTACCGGCCGCGCCAGCGTCGTGGTGCTGTGCCTCCGGGCACGTGTTGCGTGCCCCACAACCCCTGTTAGGCCAAACTTCATCTTGTCTCCGTTCGTTGTTTTGGTGGGCGGCGGACCCTGCATCGCCGCCGCCGGCCCCAGCCCGGCGCCGCCGTTTCAAGCGGCCCCACCCCGCGTCACGCTGCATTGTGCCGCGCAAATATCTTGGTCATGCGGCCACTCCAGACGAGCGCGTTGACGGCCGCCTGCACGGCTTGCACGCGGCGCTGGCAGCGGCCCGCTCGCCACGCCGGGATGGCCGCACAGCACCAATTCCAGCTCGGGCCCCCGGCCGCCGCCATCTCGCCGCGCAACCAGCTGCGCGCGCACTCGGTGCCGTCTTTCCATGCCGTGCTGCGCCGGCTCTGGCAGGCCCGGCCCCGCCATCGGCAATCGAGCGAACGGGGTCATCGCGTCGAGCGCAGACACCTGCGCCAGCAGGCGCGGCGTCGCAACGCGCTCGCGAGAGCGGGGCGCGAAGATGCTGACCTGCGGGCTCGCTCCCGTCAGCGGGTGATCGACCGGCTGCTGCATCAGCACAGCGGCCGACCCGTGGCCGAAGCCGTGCCGCTTCCAGACCCTGTTCCACGCGCCGCGCTGCGCGCTGCGCGCTGTGCGGGGCGCAGGGTGTGGATCAGCGGCGGCTCAGATGCAGCGGCCGCCGTCCACTTCCATCGCCACGCCGGTGATCATCGAAGCCTCGTCGCTGCACAGGAAGCAAGCCGCGTTGCCCAGGTCTTCGGGGGTCGAGAAGCGGCCGATCGGGATCGTGGCGAGGAACTTGGCGCGCATCTCGGGCGTGTCTTCGCCCATGAAGGTCTTGAGCAGCGGCGTCTCGCCGGCCACCGGGTTCAGCGCCACGACGCGGATGCCGAATGGCGCCAGTTCAACGGCCATCGACCGGGTCGCGGTGATGACCCAGCCCTTGCTCGCGTTGTACCAGGTCAGCCGCGGCCGAGGGCTCACGCCGGCGGTGCTGGCGATGTTCAGGATCACGCCGCCTGTCTTTGAGCTGGCCCATGCAAGTTTGAAGCGCGGAACAACGGCCTTCGCGGCCAGGTAGATCGCCTTCACATTGATGCTGAGGATGCGGTCGAAGTCGTCTTCGGTCACGCCTTCGAGCGGCTGCGGCGTGTGCGCCACGCCGGCGTTGTTGACAAGGATGTGCAGGCCGCCGAAGTGATCCTGCGCGGCGTCGAGCATGGTCGTCACATCGGCCGGGTTCGCGACATCGACGCGCACGAATCGCGCGTTCGCGCCGAGCGCGTTCGCGACGCGTTCGCCGCCCACCGCGTCGCGGTCGGCGATCACCACCTTCGCACCTTCTTTGATGAATTTCATTGCGATGCCTTCGCCGAATCCCGAACCGGCCCCGGTGACGACCGCAATCTTTCCTTCGAGTCTCATCGTTGTTCCTCCTTCTAACCGTGGTGAATGGCAATGGTCTTCAGCGTCGAGAACCCGTACAGCGCCTCGAAGCCTTTTTCACGCCCATGGCCGGAGTGCTTGACGCCGCCGAACGGCAGTTCCACGCCGCCACCGGCGCCGTAGTTGTTGATGAACACCTGGCCGCACTTCAGCGCGCGCGCCATGCGCATCTGGCGGCCGCCGTCGCGCGTCCAGACGCCGGCCACCAGGCCGAAGGCGGTGCCGTTGGCGATGTGCAGCGCTTCGGCTTCGCCATCGAAGGCGATCAGCACCTGCACCGGGCCGAAGATCTCCTGCTGCGCGAGCGGGTGGTCGGCGGGCACGTCGTCGAACAGTGTCGGGCGAACGTAGTGGCCGCCACGCGGCGCATCAGTGCCGATCTCAGCCTGCGCCGCAATCGCCAGCCCGCTGTCACGCCCGAGTGCCAGGAAGTGCTCGACCATGCCTTGCTGGCGCGCCGAGATCACCGGGCCCATGTCGAGGTCGGCCATTGCCGGCCCGACACGCAATGCGCGATAACGCTCGGCCATGCGCTCACGCACCTGCGTGAACACCGCCCGCTCGACGAGGATGCGCGAGGCCGCCGAACAGGTCTGCCCGGCGTTCTGGATGCCGGCGTTGACGAGCGACGGCAGCGCCGTGTCGAGGTCGGCGTCGGCGAACACGATCTGCGGGCTCTTGCCGCCCAGTTCGAGTGTTATGGGTACGGCGTTCTTCGCCGCCGCGGCCTGGATCAGCGCTCCGGTCGCAACCGATCCGGTGAACGAGATGTGCTGGATGCCGGGGTGCGCCGACAGCGCCGCGCCGGCCTCTTCGCCCAGCCCGGTCACCACGTTCAGCGCCCCGGCCGGCAAGCCGACCTCGGCGGCGATGCGGGCGAACATCAGCACCGTCAGGCAGGCTTCTTCGGCGGGCTTGAGCACGCAGGCATTGCCCATCGCCAAGGCAGCGCCGACGCTGCGGCCGACGATCTGCATCGGGTAGTTCCAGGGCACGATATGGCCGGTCACGCCATGCGGCTCGCGCAGCGTGAGCGCGGTGTAGCCGTTCTGGAACGGCAGCGTTTCGCCATGCACCTTGTCGGCCGCACCGCCGTAGAACTCGAGGTAGCGCGCGAGTGCGATCACGTCGGCGCGGCCCTGCTTCAACGGCTTGCCGACATCCAGCGCTTCGAGTTGCGCGAGCAGTTCCACATGCTCCAGCACCTTGCGGCCGATGGCGCCGAGCACGCGCCCGCGTTCTGCCGCCGTCATGCGGCCCCAGTCGCCTTCGAGCGCGGCTTGCGCGGCCGCCACGGCGGCATCGATGTCGGCCGACGTGCCGCGCGCGATGCGCGCCAGCGGCGTGCCGTCGGAGGGGTTGTCCAGCGCCAGCGTGGCGCCGTTCGTGGCGCTTCGCCACACACCGCCGATGAAAACCTGGCGGGTGTCGAACGGGACCGTGAACGGAGTCAATGAAGGCAACGGAGTCTCCTGCTTTTGCCGATCGTCTGCGCGAAGCATCCGGGTGAGCCCGCATCATCGGCGATGATATTGGCATGGCCGCAAATGGCCTTCGCCTTGGCCCATGCACTGATCCACACGCCACCCCTCGCAGGTTCCATCATCGGCATCTTCTTCCTCAAGCGCCTCGCCACTTTCGTGGCCACGCTCGTCGCCGCCTCGCTGGTGATCTTCGCGGTGCTCGACATCCTGCCGGGCAACGCGGCCGACGTGATGCTGGGCGAATCGGCCACGCCGCAAGCGCGCCAGGCGCTGATCGCCAAGCTCGGGCTCGACCGGCCCGCCCCGGTGCGCTATGCCGCCTGGCTGAAAGGCTTGCTGACCGGCGAACTGGGCGAGAGCGTGTCGTACTCGGTGCCCGTGGCCGAGCTGATCAACGAACGGCTCGTCGTCACGGCACCGCTGGCCGTGATGGCGATGGGGCTCACCAGCGTGTTCGCGCTGACGCTGGGCATCTACGCCGCGTCACGCCACAACCGCCTCGGCGACGTGGGCGTGATGGGGCTGAGCCAGATCGGCATCGCGATCCCGAACTTCTGGTTCGCGATCCTGCTGATCCTGCTGTTCGCGGTGAAGCTGCAGTGGTTCTCGGCGGGCGGCTTCCCGGGCTGGTCTGAAGATGCTGGGGGCGGGCTGTGGCCGGCCTTCAAGGCGCTGCTGCTGCCGGCCCTCGCGCTGGCCGTGGTGCAGGCCGCGATCCTGGCGCGCATCACGCGCTCGGCGGTGCTCGACGTGATGCGCGAAGACTTCGTGCGCACCGCGCGCGCCAAGGGCCTGAGCGAGCGCCAGGTGCTGTGGCGCCACGTGCTGCGCAACGCCTTCGTGCCGGTGCTGACGGTGATGGGCCTGCAGTTCGCGAACCTGCTGACCGGCACGGTCGTGATCGAGAACGTGTTCTCGCTGCCGGGCCTGGGGCGGCTGGTGTTTCAGGCCATCGCGAACCGCGACCTGATCGTGGTGCGCAACGTGGTGATGCTGCTCGCCGCCGCCGTCATCGTGATCAACTTCGTCGTCGATGTGCTCTACGTGGTGATCGATCCGCGCTTGAAGGGGCATGCGGCATGAGCTTTGCGCATCGCGCATGGCGCCACAAGAGCTTCGTGAGCGGCGGCGTGCTGGTGCTGCTGCTGATCGCCACCGCGCTGCTGTCGTTCGTCTGGACGCCCTACCCGGCCGCCGATCTCGACATCCCGAACAAGCTGCAGTTGCCTTCGGCCGCGCACTGGCTGGGCACCGACAGCCTGGGCCGCGACATCGCCTCGCTGCTGATCGTCGGTGCGCGCAACTCCATCGCGGTGGGCGTGATCGCGGTCGGCATCGGCATCGCCTTCGGCGTGGCACTCGGCCTGCTCGCGGCGGCGCAGCGCGGCTGGGTGGAAGAGCTGGTGATGCGCTTCTCGGACTTCGCGTTCGCGTTCCCGGCGCTGCTCTCGGCCATCATGCTGACGGCGCTGTACGGCCCCGGCCTGGTGACCTCGATCATCGCGATCGGCATCTTCAACGTGCCGGTGTTCGCGCGCATCACGCGCGCCGCCGCGAACGGGGTGTGGTCGCGCGAATTCGTGCTCGCCGCGCGCGCCTGCGGCAAGGGCGCGACGCGCATCACCATCGACCATGTGCTGCCGAACATCATGGCGATCCTGGTGGTGCAGGCGACGATCCAGTTCGCGATCGCAATCCTGGCCGAGGCCGCGCTGAGCTACCTCGGCCTGGGCACGCAGCCGCCGCAACCGTCGTGGGGCCGCATGCTCAACGAGGCCCAGACGCTGATGTTCAAGGCGCCGCTGCTGGCGGTCTACCCCGGCATGGCGATCGCGCTCTCGGTGCTCGGCCTGAACCTGATGGGCGACGGCCTGCGGGATCTGATGGACCCTCGGCTGGCGCGGGCGCGATGAGCACATCGACCGCGTCACCCCTGCTCGAAGTCCGCCACCTGCGCGTGCGCCTGAACACCGCGCGCGGCCCGGCCGAGGCCTTGCGCGGTGTCGACTTCACGCTGGCGCGCGGCGCCACGCTGGGGCTGATCGGCGAGAGCGGCTGCGGCAAGTCGATGACGGCGATGGCGCTGATGGGCTTGCTGCCGACCGGCGCCGAAATCACCGGCAGCATTCGCCTGAACGGGCAGGAGCTGGTCGGCGCGGGCGAGGCTGCCATGTGCGCGCTGCGCGGCGACCGCATCGGCATGGTGTTCCAGGAGCCGATGACGGCACTGAACCCGCTGCACACGATCAGCCACCAGGTCGCCGAGCCGCTGCGGCTGCACCGTGGCATGGGCCGCACCGAGGCACGCACCGAGGCGCTGCGCCTGCTCGACCGGGTGAGGTTGCCACAAGCCGCCCAACGGCTCGACGCCTACCCGCACCAACTTTCCGGCGGCCAGCGCCAGCGCGTCACGATCGCGATGGCGCTGGCCTGCGGCCCCGACCTGCTGATCGCCGACGAGCCAACGACGGCGCTCGACGTGACGATTCAAGGCGAGATCCTCGACCTGATCCACGAACTCGTGGCCGACAGCGGCATGGCCTTGCTGATGATCAGCCACGACCTCGGCGTGATGGCGCGCATGGTGGCGCGGCTGCTCGTGATGTACGGCGGCAGCGTGGTCGAATCCGGGCCCACCGCCGAGGTGTTCGCGCAGCTCGCGCACCCCTACACGCGCGGCCTGTTCGCGGCCCGGCCGCGGCTTGGCACGCCGCGCGTGAACGGCCGCAAGCCGCGCCTGACGACGATTCCGGGGCGCGTGCCCGAGCTGGCCGACATGCCGGCCGGCTGCCCTTTCGCGGACCGCTGCGCGTGGGTGGCCGAGGCCTGTCGAGTCGCGCCGCCGGCTGCGGTCGAAGTCGGGCCCGCGCACGAGGCGCGCTGCATCCGCCTGGGTGCAGTGAGGGCCGCGTCATGAGTGCGCAAGACGCGCCCATGAGCGACGTATTGCTCGATGTGCAGGATGTCGTCAAGCACTACCGCCTGCCGCGCGAACGCCTGTTCCGCCCGGCGCCGCTGGTGCAGGCGGTGCGCGGTGTCAGCCTGCAAGTGCGGGCCGGCCGCAGCTTGGGGATCGTCGGCGAATCGGGCTCGGGCAAGTCGACGCTGGCGCGGCTGGTGATGGCGCTCGAAGCGCCGACCGCAGGCAGCGTGCGCCTGCTCGGCCGTGACCTGAACGCGCTGCCCGCAACGGCGCTGCGCGCGGCACGACGCGATTTCCAGATGGTGTTCCAGGACCCGTATGGTTCGCTCGACCCGCGCCAGCGCGTGGCCCGTATCGTCGCCGAGCCGCTGATGGGCCTGAGCGCTGCCGACACGCGGCAGCGTGTCGCAGATTCGCTCGATGCCGTCGGCCTGCGTGCCAGCGATGCCGACAAGTATCCGCACGAGTTTTCCGGCGGCCAGCGCCAGCGCATCGCGATCGCACGGGCGCTGATCACGCGGCCGAGGCTGATCGTGGCCGACGAGCCGGTCAGCGCGCTCGACGTGTCGGTGCAGGCCCAGGTGCTGAACCTGCTCGCCGACCTGCAGGAACAGTTCGGCGTGACCTATCTGTTCATCAGCCACGACCTCGCGGTGGTCGACCATGTGTGCGACGAAGTGGCGGTGATGTACGCGGGCCGCGTCGTCGAGCAAGGCCCGCCGGACGTGCTGTTCCAGGCGGCGGCGCACCCATACACGCGGGCGCTGATGGCTGCGCTGCCGCAGGCGACCGTGAACCCGAGACGGGCGGTCGAGCCTTCGTGCGCCGCGCCGCCGATGAGCGCCAGCGGTGCATCCGCTAGAGTTGGCAGGGCTGACAAGGTGGTGTTCCCGGCCGCGTCGCCAGGCTGCTCTTTCGCAGGCCGTTGCCCGCGCGCCCAGGTACGTTGCGAGCGCGAGCTGCCGGCCCTGCGCACGCTGTCGACCGGCCACCGCGCCGCTTGCCATTTCGCTGAATCCGTGATGACCGAAGTTGCCCTTCCAGGAGATAGACCATGAAGAACCCCAGCCCCAAGTTCACTGCCCTTTCAAGCACCACCCTTTCGCTGGCCGTGCTGGCCACGCTCATCGGGCTCAGCCCCGCCGCGCAGGCCCAGGCGCGCAAGAACACGGCCGTCATCGGCATGGTGCTGGAGCCCGCGCCGGGCCTGGACCCGACCATGGCGGCCGCCGCCGCGATCGGCGAGATCGTCCACTACAACGTGCTCGAAGGCCTGACCAAGATCAACATGGACGGCAGCATCACCCCGCTGCTGGCCGAGAGCTGGGCCATGGACCCGGACGGCAAGAGCTACACCTTCAAGCTGAAGCGCGGCGTGAAGTTCAGCGACGGCGAAGCCTTCGACGCCAGCGACGTGAAGTTCAGCTTCGAGCGCGCCAAGGCGCCGGGCTCGACCAACAAGGCGAAGAAAGCGGTGTTCGACAACATCAGCCGCATCGACACGCCCGATGCACACACCGTGATCGTGGTGCTGAACCAGGCCGACGGCAACTTCCTGTTCCGGATGGGCGAGAACACCGCCGTCATCCTCGACCCGAAGAGCGCGGCCAGCACCGCCACCAGGCCGGTCGGCACGGGGCCGTACACGCTCGAGAACTGGGCCAAGGGCTCGGCCATCACGCTGGCGAAGAACGAGGGCTACCGTGCGCCTGCCAGCGTGAAGATGAAGAAGGTCACGTTCCGCTTCATCAACGACTCGGCCGCGCAAGTGGCCGCGCTGCTGGCCGGTGACGTGGACGGCTTCCCGCGCTTCCAGGCGCTCGAAAGCCTGCAGCAGTTCCAGGGCGATGCGCGCTTCTCGGTCACGCCGGGCGGCACCGAGGGCAAGACCATCGTCAGCATCAACAACAAGAAAAAGCCCTTCGACGACGTGCGCGTGCGCCGCGCGCTGGCCATGGCCATCGACCGCAAGGCCGTGGTCGAAGGCGCCTCCGAAGGCTTCGGCAAGCCGATCGGCAGCCACATGGTGCCCAGCGACGCCGGCTATGTGGACCTGACCGCCGTGAATGCGTACGACCCCGAGAAGGCCAAGGCGCTGTTGAAGGAAGCCGGTGTCGCCACGCCGCTGAACCTGACGCTGACGCTGCCGCCGCCGGCCTATGCACGCAAGGGCGGCGAGATCGTCGCGGCGCAGCTGGCGAAGATCGGCGTGGTCGCGAAGATCGAGAACGTCGAGTGGGCGCAGTGGCTGGCCGGCCCGTTCAAGGGCAACTTCGACCTGACCATCATCAGCCACGTCGAGCCGCTCGACTTCGACCGCTACGCCGACCCGGCCTACTACTGGGGCTACAACTCGAAGCCCTACAACGACCTGCTCGCGAAGTACAACAGCACCGGCGAGATGAAGGCGCGGCTCAAGGTGCTGGGCGACCTCCAGCGCCAGCTCGCGACCGATTCGGTCAACGTCTACCTGTACCAGCTGCCGCAGTTCGCGGTCGGCAAGAAGCAGCTCAAGGGCATGTGGAGCAGCTCGCCGATCTTCGCGAACGACCTGGGCGCGCTGGCGTGGCAGTGATCGCATTGCAATGACAGCACTTCACGATCTGAGTGCGGTCGAATTGCTCACGGCCTACCGCAGCAAGGCGCTTTCGCCGGTCGAGGTGACGCGGGCCGTGCTCGCCCACATCGACGCGTGGGAGCCGCATTTGCGCGCCACCTACGCGCTCGATGGCGACGCCGCGATGACGCAGGCCGAGGCCTCGCAGGCGCGCTGGCTGAAGGGCGCGCCTATGGGCGCGCTCGACGGCGTGCCTGCGATGATCAAGGAGAACATCGCGACGCAGGGCGTGCCCATGCCGCTCGGCTGCGCCGCCACCGAACTGGTGCCTGCGCTGCGCGACGCACCGCCCGCCGCCCGGCTGCGCGAGGCCGGCGCGGTGATCATGGGCAAGACGACGATGCCCGACTACGGCATGTTGTCGTCCGGCCTGTCGAGCTTTCACCCACTGACGCGCAACCCCTGGGATTTGACGAAGAACCCCGGCGGCAGCAGCGCCGGTGCGGGCGCGGGGGCTGCTGCCGGCTACGGCCCGCTGCACGTGGGCACCGACATCGGTGGCTCGGTGCGCCTGCCGGCCGGCTGGTGCGGCATCTTCACGCTGAAGCCGAGCCTGGGCCGCATCCCGATCGACCCGCCGTATGCCGGCCGCGTGGCCGGGCCGATGACGCGCAGCGTGACTGACAGCGCCCTGATGATGGCCACGCTGAGCCTGCCCGATGCGCGCGACACGATGAGCCTGCCGTTCCAAGACGTCGGGTGGATGAACCTCGAGCGCGACCTGAAAGGCCTGCGCATCGGCCTGCAGATGGACGCCGGCTGGGGTCTCGCGGTCGACCCTGAAATCGCGGCGGCGGTGCTCGCTGCAGCGAAGGCCTTCGAAGCCCAGGGCGCTAGCGTCGAACCCATCGCGCCCTTCATGACGCGCGCGATGATGGCCGGCATGGACGACTTCTGGCGCACCCGCTCGTGGCTCGACATCAGCGCCCTGCCCGAGGCACGGCGCGCGAAGGTGCTGCCCTACATTGTCGAGTGGGCGCGCGGCGGCGCGGGCCTGTCGGGCGAACGCGTGTTCCGTGGCTGCGGCATGATGGGTGCGATGCGCGACGCTGCGGTGCGCGCCTGCCAGCCCTTCGACTATGTGCTTTCGCCGACCTCGCCGGTGCCGGCCTATGCCGCCGAGTGGGCCGGCCCGACCAACGACCCGGCCACGCCGTTCGAGCACATCGCCTTCACGCTGCCGCTGAACATGAGCGAGCAGCCGGCCGCCAGCATCAACTGTGGCTACACGGCGGGCGGTTTGCCGATCGGCCTGCAGATCATCGGCCACCGTTTCGACGACCTCGGCGTGTTGCAGGTGGCCCGTGCGTGGGAAGCCATGCGCCCACCACAGCGGCGGTGGCCGACGCCACCGACGGGTTGAGGCAAGCGTGGCAGGAAAGCACTCAAATGCTTTTTTCGACCCCCCTGCAAACGCGCGCGGCCTTCGAACGAACGACATGAACGACGCCCACGGCAACTCCGTCAGCACCGCCTCGACGGCCGCATTGGCGCACGCCGAGCAGGCGCTGTGGCGAACCGTGGCGTTCTACGGCGATGCGGTCGCCGACCTCGACGCGGCGATCGCCGCCGACCCCGGCTGGGGCCTGGCGCGCATCGCCAAAGCCGACTTCCTGCTCACGCTCACCGAGCCCTCGCTGGTGCCCGAGGCGCGCGCGCTGGTCGCCGCCGCCGAGCCGTTGATGGCCCACGCCAACACCCGCGAACGCACCCATTTCGCCGCCGCCACGCGGTGTGCCGCGGGCCGCTGGCGCGAGGCGAGCGCGCTGTGGGACGGCCTCCTGCTGCAACACCCGCGCGACCTGCTGGCGCTGAATTCGGCCCACCTGTTTGACTACTACCGGGGCGATGCCTTGAGCCTGCGCGCCCGCGTGGCCCGCGTGCTGCCCGAGTGGCCTGCCGACGACCCGTTTCGCCCGTTCGTGCTCGGCATGCATGCCTTCGGGC
>CANJKD010000028.1 GCA_947474415.1 Burkholderiales bacterium
ATTGGGGCACAACTGCACCATGCCGAAACCACGCACGAGATCCATGCGCGCTGGGTCGTGCTGGCCAGCGGCGCGGTGCCGCAGGCGCTGCTCGCGGCTGGCATGTCGGAGCGCCACACGCCGAGTGGCGTGGCCTTGCGCGGCTATGTGAAGAACGACGCGATGGTGGGCCGCATCGACAAGCTCGAAATCGTCTGGCACCGCGCGCTGAGCCCCGGCTACGGCTGGATCTTCCCGTGCCCGGGCGGCGTCTTCAACATCGGCGTGGGCCTTGCCGACAGCCACGACGCGCGCCGCAACGGCAAGCTCACCAAGCGCGAGGTGAACCTGCGCCAGGTGATGGACGACTTCAAGCGTGTGCACGCGCCGGCCCGCGAGCTGATGGCCGGCGGCACCTTGCTCGGCCCGATGAAAGGCGCACCGCTGCGCTGCACGCTCGAAGGTGCGCGCTGGTCGCGGCCCGGCCTGCTGGTCACCGGCGAAGCAGCGGGCAGCACCTATTCGTTCAGCGGCGAAGGCATCGGCAAGGCGATGGAGACCGGCATCCTCGCCGCCGAAGCCTTGCTGAAGGCCGGCCTTCACGCCGACGCCGATGCGGCTTTGCGCGCCGACTACGAAGCCCATCTGCAAGCGCTCAAACCGCGCTTCCAGCTTTACCAGCGCGCCAATGCGGTGAACCGCTTTCCGTGGCTGGCTGACCTGGTGATCTGGCGTGCCGGCAAGAGCGAACGCCTGCGCAAGCGCATGAGCGGGGTGTTGAACGAGACCAGCAACCCCGGCAACCTGCTGTCTGCCAAGGGCATGCTGCGGCTCTTCACCGAATAGCCGCGCAGCGAACTGAACCGAAGCAACGCGAAGCGAACCCCATGTGCCAACTGCTGGGAATGAACGCCAACACGCCGACCGACGTGATGTTCAGCTTCACCGGTTTCGCGACCCGCGCCGAGGAGCACAAGGACGGCTTCGGCATCGCCTTCTTCGAGGGCGCGGGCGTGCGCCTGATGGTCGATGTGCAAAGCGCGCGCCATTCGCCGGTGGCGCAGATGGTGCGCGATTACCCGATCAAGAGCGACAACATCATCGCCCACATCCGCAAGGCCACGCAGGGCGTCGTCACGCTCGCGAACACGCACCCGTTCGTGCGCGAGCTGTGGGGCCGCTACTGGGTGTTCGCGCACAACGGCGACCTGAAGGGCTTCGCGCCGCGCCTGCACGGCGCGTTCCGGCCGGTCGGCGAGACCGACAGCGAACTCGCCTTCTGCTGGTTGATGCAGGAGCTGGCGAAGGCCCACGCCAGCGTGCCGCCCATCAAGGAGCTGACCCGCACGCTGCGCGAACTGGCGCCGGTGCCGGCCGCGCACGGCACCTTCAACTTCATGCTCAGCAATGGTCAGGCCTTGTGGGCGCACTGCTCGACCAAGCTCTACCACCTGCTGCGCCAACACCCGTTCGCGACCGCCTCGCTGCACGACGACGACGTGACCGTCGACTTCGCCCAGCTCACGTCATCGAACGACCGTGTCGCCATCGTCGTCACCGAACCGCTGACCCGCGACGAGCCCTGGCAGGCCTTTGCGCCCGGCGAGTTGCGGGTGTTCGAGGGCGGGCGGCTCAGTGCCAGCTGACATACTTGCCGCGTGCCTTTCGCATCGCACACCCCCGGGAAGACTTCAAGCCTGTTGCTGACATGACGAAACCCAACCCCCGCTTCGACATCTTCCACAATCACGATGCGCTGACGCAGCTCTTGCACGACTACGCGAACGCCTACCCCGAGCTGGTGTCGGTGGCGTCCATCGGCAAGAGCTACGAGGGCCGCGACATCTGGGTCGCCACTGTCACCAACGTCGCCACCGGGGCGCCCAGCGACAAGCCGGCGTTCTGGGCCGACGGCAACATCCACGCCGCCGAGCTGACCGCCAGCACCGCCGTGCTGTATTACCTGCACCAGCTCGTGAACGCCTACGCGTCCGACCCGCAGACCACCCACCTGCTCGACACGCGCACGCTCTACCTGTGCCCGCGCCTGAACCCCGACGGCGCCGAGCTGGCGCTGGCCGCACGGCCGCGCCACATCCGCTCCAGCACGCGGCGCTATCCGTATGAAGAAGAGCCAGTCGATGGCTTGAGCGCCGAAGACATCGACGGCGACGGCCGGGTGCTCTTCATGCGCGTTCCCGACCCGCACGGCGGCTACAAGAAGTGCGACACGGACGAGCGTCTGATGGTGGCGCGCCGCCCCGGCGAGTTTGGCGGTGAGTACTACCGGCTGATGCCCGAAGGCCTGCTGACGAACTACGACGGCCTGACCATCAACGTCAACAAGGACGCCGAAGGCCTGGACCTGAACCGCAACTTCCCGGCCTTCTGGCGCCAGGAGTTCGAGCAGGTCGGCGCCGGCGACTACCCGGCCAGCGAGCCCGAGGTGAAGGCGATGGTCGACTTCGTGGTCAGTCACCGCAACATCGGCGCCGCCATCAGCTACCACACGCACAGCGGCGTGATCCTGCGGCCGATGGGGACCATGGGCGACGACGACATGATCCCGGAAGACCTGTGGTCCATCAAGCGCTTTAGCCAGCTCGGTGCCGACCTCACCGGCTACCCGGCGGTGAGCATCTGGCACGACTTCAAGTACCACCCGAAGGAAACCATCGGCGGAACCCAAGACTGGATGTACGAGCACCTCGGCGCGCTGTTCTGGGTGGTCGAGCTGTGGGCGCCGAACCGCGAGGCCGGCATCACCGACTACAAGTGGGTTGACTGGTACCGCGAGCACCCGCTGGAAGACGACCTG
This sequence comes from Burkholderiales bacterium, assembly GCA_947474415.1. Taxonomy (GTDB): domain Bacteria; phylum Pseudomonadota; class Gammaproteobacteria; order Burkholderiales; family Burkholderiaceae_C; genus LMDS01. The sequence goes on from CANJKD010000028.1 coordinate 2,798, forward strand.
AAGCTGCTGAAGTGGAGCGACGAGCAATGCGCCGGCCAGGCCCATGTCGAGTGGAAGCCCTTCATGCACCCGCAGCTCGGCGCGGTCGAGATCGGCGGCTGGGACAAGATGAACTTCTGGCGCAACCCGCCGCCGCACCTGCGCGAGCGCGAGGTGGCGCGCTTCCCGGCGTGGATGACGCAGATCGCGCTGAGCCTGCCCAAGCTCGAACTGCTGCGCACCGAAGTGCGCGCGCTCGGGCCCGACACCTGGCGCATCCGTTTCGCGGTCGGCAACAGCGGCTGGCTGCCGGCCTACATCAGCACGCGCGCGCTGGCGCGCAAGGTGGTGCGCGGCGTGATCTTCGAGATCCATCTGCCGGAAGGCCACCCTGACATTTCACTCGTCAGTGGCAAGCCGCGCGTCGAAGGCCCGCAGCTCGAAGGCCACGGCCCGAAGAACTCGCTGCAAGCCTTCCTGCCGAACCGCGAGGTCACGAGCGACCGCGCCTTCGTCGAGTGGGTGGTGCGCGCCCCCAAGGGAACGCGCCTGGCGCTGACGGCGCATGCCGAGCGGGCGGGGGTGGTGCGGACCGAGGTGAGTCTGGATTGAGGGTGGCTTGGTTGGCGTAGACGACCACGCCGAGTTGCGCATGATTGCCCTCGCGCCGGAGAGCAGCATCCTCTGCTACGCCGCCGTTGTGGATCGCGGCTTGGCGCGACGAATCATCAGTCTGCGCCGAGCCCATCGCCGTGAGGTCAAGCACGATGTCGAAAGCACCCAAGCGCCCCGCCGTTGCCATGCCAACGACGGCGGAGGACCGGGCCATCACGTCGGCAGCCAAGGCCGATCCGGAGGCGCAACCGCTGACCCGGAAGCATTTGAAGGCGATGGTGCCGCTGCGGACGCTGCGCGGCCGCCCAAGTCCGGGAGCCCGAAGTTGCTGGTGTCCGTTCGCTACAGCCAGGAGGTTCTTGCGTACTTCAAGTCCACCGGTGAAGGTTGGCAGTCCCGCATGGATGGTGTGCTGCGCGAGTACGTCACGCGTCAGTCGCGTCGAGCGCAAAGGTGACGCTGTCCCTCCGAATTCCTCCGGAGGGCGAGCCTGCGCAGCCCGGCCCCGGGGGTTCAGTAGTGAAACCGAAGCTGGGCCAGCAGCAAGGTGCCACCTTCGATTCTGTAGACCATGCGGTGCTCGTCATCGCTGCGCCGCGACCAGAACCCTGACAAGGCATGCTTGAGCGGCTCAGGCTTCCCAATGCCGGCAAACGGCTCGCGCTTCACTTCACCAATCAGCTTGTTGATCCGCTCAACCATCCGTTTGTCTTGCTTCTGCCAATACAGGTAGTCTTCCCAAGCTTCGTCGGAAAAAATCAGCTTCACTTCACCAGCTTTCTTTCCACGCCCTTCCCCGCAGTCAGCTGAGCGGCAGCCGAGAGCAAGCGCTTGGCGTTCGAGGGGTTTCGCAAGAGGTATGCGGTCTCTTCGAGCGCCTGAAAGTCTTCCAGCGAGAGCATCACCACGGCCTGTTCACCGTTGCGGGTAATGATCAAGGCCTCATGGTCATCGCAGACGCGGTCCATGGTGCGAGCCAAATTCGCGCGGGCTGAAGAGTAGGTGATAGCGTCCATTGCATGTCCTTGGTATCGTACGCGTTATTGTACAAGTAGAGTTGGTGCCGCTGAACGACAACCTGGCCTCAGCCCCCCAAGTCATCACTAGCCGCCGCCCTCGGAATCATCGGTGCCTCGCTCATCGCCTGGCGCCACACCTTCTTCGGCAGGAAGCTGCGCAGCTGGCCGATGGCCTTGTCGATCAGCTCGGCGTGCAGGGCGTGGCCGAGGCCGGGCAGCACGTCGGCGGTCACGTCGCCGCCGAGGGCCACCAGGCATTGCGCCGATTCAACCGAGGCGCGGTACGGGATCACGCTGTCTTCCATGCCGTGGAACAGGTGCACGGTGGTGTCGGCCGGGGCGTGCGCGGGTGCATCCACATGCCGGCCGGAAAACGCGAGCACGCGGCCGGCCAGTTGCGGCTCGGCCTGCACGGCTTCGAGTGCCATGATCGCGCCCTGCGAGAAGCCGGCCAGCGCGGTGCGTTCCCAGCCAATGCCGTAGCGGGCCTGGAGCGCGCGCACGGTGGCGATGAAGGGCGTCAGCGCCGCGGCCACGCGCTCGGCCCGGTTCGCGTCGTTGAGGAGGCGGATCGAGAACCACTGCCGGCCGATGGCGTTGCCGCTGCCGCTACCGTCATCAAACACGGCGTCGTAAGGCGCCGGCCCGTCCAGGCAGATCACGGCGGCTTGCGGGTATTCATGTGCCAGGCGCAGCGCGAGCGGCGCCATGTTCTCGGCCGTGGCGCCGACGCCGTGGAACAGCAGGTACAGCAGGTCGGGCGGGCCTTCCTTGGGCAGGTGGGCGAGGGCGGTGGTGCTCATCGTGTCGGTGTCGAGTTGGAGGGGAACGGGTGCCAGTGGAACACGGCAGCGGTCGGTGCGCAGGCCGGGCCACGGCAACCTATGAGTAAATGTGGCTCTGCCACTTTACTCATACCCCCTTGGGGGGCGGACGACGTACTCGTCGGCCTCGGGGCACCGTTCAGGATGCCGCACAATCGACACGCCCTGCAACGTGCTGACCAGGAGTTTGACGTGGACCTTTCGATCAATGGCCAGGTGCGCACGCTGGACGATGCCGCCGTCGACCCCGCCATGCCGCTGCTGTGGGTGTTGCGCGACGTGCTGAACCTCACAGGCACCAAGTTCGGCTGCGGCGTCTCGGCCTGCGGTGCCTGCACGGTGCACGCCGATGGCCAGGCGTTGCGCTCGTGCGTCACGCCGCTGGGCGCGGTGGCGGGCAAGCGCATCGTGACGATCGAGGCCCTCGGCACGGCCGAGCAGCCACATGTGCTGCAGGCCGCCTGGATCGCGCACCAGGTGCCGCAGTGCGGCTACTGTCAGAGCGGCATGCTGATGGCCGCAGCGGCGCTGCTCGAGAAGAACCCGAACCCGACTGACGCCGACATCGACGCGGCCATCACCAACCTGTGCCGCTGCGGCACCTACCCGCGCATTCGCGAGGCCATCAAGACGGCCGGCGCCGCCATGCGCGGTGGAGTCACATACAAGTCGTCGGGAGCCAAGCCATGAAGCGCCGCGCGCTGATCCTGAGTGGCCTGGGGGCCGCCGCTGCACTGGTCGTCGGCTGGGGCGTGATGCCGCCGCGCAGCCGGGTCGGGCATGCCGACACCTTGCCGGTGGTCGATGGCGAGGTTGGCTTGAACGGCTGGATCAGAATCGCCAGCGACGGCACGGTGCGGCTGGCGATGAACCGCAGCGAGATGGGCCAGGGTGTGCACACCGCGCTGGCGATGCTCGTCGCCGAAGAACTCGATGTGCCGCTCGCGAGCGTGCGTCTGATCGACGCCGGGGCCGACAAGCTCTACGGCAATGTCGCGATGCTCGTCGCCAGCCTGCCTTTTCACCCGGACGACACCGAACCCGGGCACGAGACGCACAGCGTCAAGGCCGTGCAATGGCTGGTCTCGAAGGTGGCCCGCGAGCTGGGCATCAACGCCACCGGTGGCTCGTCGAGCGTGGCCGATGCCTGGGACGTGCTGCGCCTCGCAGCCGCCACTGCACGGGCCCAGTTGCTCGGCGCGGCGTCGTTGCGCTGGAATCTGCCGGCGGCCGAGTTGAGCGTGAAAGACGGCGTGATCCGCCATGCCTCCGGCCCGAGCGGGCACTACGGCGAATTCGCCAAAGAGGCGGCGGCCACGCCCGCCGGAACGGTGCGGCTGAAGGAGGCCAAGGACTGGGTGCTGATTGGCACGGCCGCGCCGCGCATAGACATAACTCCTAAAGTGAACGGCAGCGCCACCTTCGGCATCGACGTGCGCCTGCCCGGCCAGCTGTATGCAGTGGTGCGCCACTGCCCGATGCTGGGCGGCAGCCCCGGCGCGGTGAACAGCGATGCGGCCATGACGCTGCCGGGGGTCGAGCGCGTCGTTCGGCTCGGCTCGTTCGCGGGCTCGACCGGGGCGCTGGCCGTGGTCGGGGCGACGTACTGGCATGCATCGCGCGGCGCGCAGGCGCTGCAGGTCGAATGGCGCGCGCCACCGGCCGGCGTGCTGTCGAGCGCGGCCATCGAGCAAGCGCTGGAGGGCCTGGCGCGCGAGGCCGCAGCCAGCGGCGGCGGCTTCACCTTCCACAGCCGGGGCGACGTGCGCCAGGCCGGCGCCACCGCCGCGCGGCATGTCGAGCAGGTTTACCGTGCGCCCTATCTTGCGCACGCGGCGATGGAGCCGATCAACTGCACGGTGCGCGTGGCGGGCGGCAAGGTCGAGGTCTGGGCGCCGACGCAGGTGCCGGGCATCGCACGCGCGGTGGCGGCGTTAGCAGCCGGCGTGCACGAAGACGCGGTCACGGTGCATGTCACCTACGTCGGCGGCGGCTTCGGGCGCCGGCTCGATGCCGACTTCGTCGGCCAGGCGGTGCGCATCGCCATCGAGACCGATGGCCGGCCGGTGCAACTGCTGTGGTCGCGCGAGGAAGACATGACGCACGACTTCTACCGCCCTGCCGGCGTGGCCGTGCTGCGCGCCGATCTCGATGCGCAAGGCCTGCCACTGGCGCTGCAGATCACCAGTGCCGGCGACGCGATCACGCCGCGCTGGTTCGAGCGCGGCTTGCCCGCGCTGGCCGCTCCGATCGATGCGCCAGACAAGACGGTGAGCGAGGGCCTGTTCGACCTGCCCTATGGCGTGCCGAACCAGCGCATGGCGCATGTGGCCACGCACAGTGGCGTGCCGGTCGGCTTCTGGCGCTCGGTGGGCCATTCGCACAACGCGTTCTTCTCGGAAGGCTTCATCGACGAACTGGCGTTCGAGGCGAAGCAGGACCCGGTGGCATTCCGGCTCGCCTTGCTGAAGGACGCGCCACGCCATGCGGCGGTGCTGAAGCTGGCGGCCGACAAGGCCGGTTGGGGCACGCCGCTGCCGGCCGGAAGGGCACGCGGCGTGGCGCTGCACGAGAGCTTCGGCAGCATCGTGGCGCAGGTGGCCGAGGTGTCCGTGGTCGATGGCAGGCCGCGTGTGCACCGCGTGGTGTGCGCCGCCGACGTGGGCACGGTGGTCAACCCCGGCATCGTCGCGCAGCAGATCGAAGGCGCGGTGATCTTCGGCCTGAGTGCTGCGCTGCATGGACGAATCGATATCGAAGCCAGCGTGGTGGCGCAACGCAACTTTCCCGACTACCCGCTGGTTGGCATGGCGGACGCGCCGCGCATTGAAACGCACCTGGTCGCCAGCGCGCGCAGCCCCGGCGGCGTCGGCGAGCCGGGCACGCCGCCAATTGCGCCGGCGGTGGCGAATGCATTGTTCGTGCTGACCGGCCGGCGGCAGCGGGAGTTGCCGTTGCTGGTTTAGGCGCAGGCCTGCGGCGGCGCCTTGTCCGACACGCAGTGTCGGCATTGTCTTGTCTTGGCCGCCTTCGCCGGTACCTAAGCTCGGCTGGGATCGAGTGGCCAACAAGGCGCCGGGCTGCCGCCTGAAAACCTGGCGGCAGCGGCCTGGCGGCGCCAACCTGTGCGGCTTGACTGACAGCGCAGCGCCAGGGCGCCGGGGGCGTCGGCAAAGACGGAGAAATCTCATGCTGGTGTTCGCGGTTTCCAGGGTTCGGCTCGACAAGGATGGGCGCGTCAAGCATGTTCTCTGGGGCCGCGTGAGTACCAGGGCGAATGCCTGGGCGGGGCCGGAGTCGGAGGCGCCGGTCAAGCAAGTGGTGAACGCCAGCCACGCCGGGCATCGCGTCTTCGCGCTGTTTCCGTCCGAACACGGCCACGTGCCGGAGCGCCGCTTCATCGTCGTCGACTACGACAATGGCTGGGAGACCGTGTCATTGGCCGGGCCGCCGACGCACGAACGTGAAATTCACGACATGAACGGGCTGGCGGCGCCGCTTCCGCACCGCAAGCCATGATCGCCTTCCAGGTCAGCGACATGACATCGGCGCGTTGCGCCGGTGCCGTCACCAAAGCCGTGAAGGGCGTCGACCACGCGGCGCTGGTGCGCGTCGACATGGCGACCCTCACGGTCGAGATCGAACCCAGCCGTGCGAACGCCCGCCAACTGAGCGATGCCATCAAGGCGGCCGGCTACTCGCCGATCGCCGCTTGAGAAGCGGCCTTTGCCTTCACGTGGTGCGCCAAGGTGTCACGGAACTTCGGTGCGTCGATCGGCTTGGTCAGGAACGCGTTCATCCCCGACGCCATGGCCTCCTGGCGCTCGGAGACCAGCGCTGCCGCCGTCAACGCGATGATGGGCAGATCGTCGGCGGAGAAGTCTCGGCGCAGTTCACGCGCCGCCTCATGGCCGCCCATGACCGGCATCTGCACGTCCATCATCACGGCATCGAAAGGCTGGCCTTCGGCCACGGCGGCGTGCACCGCCTGCACAGCAGCGCGGCCGTCGAAGGCTTGCGTCACGAGCACGCCCCAACGTTCGAGCATGGCCACCGCGATCATCATGTTGACGGGGTTGTCTTCGACCATCAGCACGCGCGCGCCGTGCAGCCGCCCGGTGTCGCCGAAGTCGGTGACCAGGGCTGCGGGCCCGGGCTGGGCGCGCGCCAACGGCAATTCGGCCCAGAACGTGCTGCCCACGCCGATCTGGCTGTGCAGGCCGGCCTCGCCGCCCATCAGACGCGCCAGTTCGCGGCAGATCGACAGGCCCAGGCCGGTGCCGCCATAGCGGCGCGTGGTCGACGAGTCGGCTTGCGTGAAGGGCGAGAAGAGTTTCCCCTGGTGATCGGCCGGTATGCCCGGCCCGGTGTCTGTCACCGCGAAGCGCAGCCGGCCGTGCGGTGTGCTGCCCGCTTCGATGCGCACTTCGCCGCAGTCGGTAAATTTCAGCGCGTTGGTGATGAAGTTGGACAGGATCTGGCGCACCCGGATGGCATCCCCCTTGACGTTGCGCGGCAGTGATTTCCGGACCACGAGCGTCAGCGCCAGGCCCTTCACCTCGGCGAGCGGCTGGTAGGCGTGGTGCACCGCCTGCAGCAACTCGTGCAGATCGAACGACATGTCTTCGAGCGTGATCTTGCCGGCTTCGATCTTTGACACGTCAAGGATGTCGGACATGATGCCGGCCAGGCTTTGGGCGCTGTCGAGAATTTGCGCGAGGTACTGCTGGCGGCGCGCGTCGAGCAGGTCTTCCTGCATCGCCAGGCGGGCGAGGCCGAGCAAGCCGTTCAGCGGCGTGCGGATCTCGTGGCTGGTGTTGGCCAGGAAGGCGCTCTTGGCGCGGCTCGCGGCTTCGGCGGCGTCGCGCGCCGCAGCCAGGGCTTCATCGAGGCGCCGCCGCTCGGTCACGTCTTCGGCGATCCAGATCGTGCCGCCGCGCGCCGGGTCGGTGCGGTCAACGGCCTGCGCGACGATGCGGCACAGGAATTGGCTGTTGTCCCGGCGCCGCATCGGGCGTTCGCTCTCGAACGGCAGCCCCGCCGCCAGCACCGGGCCGGCAAGGTCGCCGACCTCTGGGTCATCGGCATCGTTGACCCAGACCACCGAGCCCGGCTGGTCGAGCAGCCCGCCGGGCTCCCAGCCGAACATGCGTTCGAAGCAGGTGTTGGCCTGGTGGAAGCGGCGGTCGCGGGTGAAGGCGATGCCGATCGAGGCGCGTTCCAGAATGGCGGTGTGCTGCATCCGCGTGCGCTCGCTCTCGGTCACGTCGCGGGCGTTGACGACGAGGTAGTTGCGCCCGTCCATCACGAAGCGCCCGGCGGCCAGCAGCATCGACACCAGTGCGCCCGACTTGGCGACGAAGATCGCGGGCAGGTCGATCACCGTGCCATGGCGTTCGAGCAGCGTCAGCAGCTGGTCGGCGCTGCGCTGGTCGTGCCACAGGCCCAGTTCGGCCGAAGTGCGGCCGACGACCTCTTCAGAAGCAAACCCGGTCAGGCGGCAGAACGCCGGGTTCACCATGGCGTAGCGGCCGGTCGCCATTTCGGTCAGCGCGATGCAGTCGGGGCTGGTCGCGAACAGCTGCGAGAGCATCG
>CANJKD010000029.1 GCA_947474415.1 Burkholderiales bacterium
CCTCTCATCCAGATGACGTGCCACAGGTTGCGGGAGGCTGCCACGCGGGTTCTCCTGGGGGTCTTTTGTTAACTTCTATGCAGGTCCGTTCACGTGTTGCTTCCTAAACTCCCGCCGCGCTTCGCACATGCGGGCGCTTGACGGTCAGATGTTGACCTGCACTAGGAAATGAAATGGCTCGTCCAGGGATTGAAGGTGAATGGGTCCAATCATTCATCGCGGAGGTCGAGTACTTCGGCGCCAAGGCCGACACGGCACTGGTTGCCGCATGAGAGCCAGCCACGTCACGCCACGCCACGACCGCGATGAAAGCTGACCGCGTCGACTTCGCCCCGGCACTTCTCGCGGCCTTCAGCGCGCAGGCGCTGCAGCGGCCACGTGCGGAGGCGCTGCGGGTGATGCGCCATGGCGCGTGGCAGCGGCTGAGCTGGTCCGAACTCGCGGTTCGCGCGGGGCATGCGGCTCGGGGCTGGGCAACTTTGGGCGTTGGGCGGGGCGACACGATCGTCGTCGTCGGCGCGCTCAGTGAATCGTTCATCCTGACCCTGATCGCCGTGCAGTTGCTGGGTGCGCGGATCAAGGTCGAAGCCGACGCGGCGCTGGACCGTGCGATTGCCGATGCCCACTTCGTGCTCGCGCAGGACACACGCGAGGTTGATCGGGTGCTGATGCATTGCTCCGCGTCGTTGCGCGCATTGGTCATCGAGAACGAGTTCGGCACCGAGACCTCGATCAATGTCGTGCCGCTGGGCTGGGATCGCCTGATCGAAGCTGGCGCGGCGCAGGCCACAAGATCGCTTGATGCGGGCACGGATGTAGGCACGAACACGCTCGCACCTGAGCCAGGCGGCCCGGCTCGAACCGGCACGCCATGGCGCACCGTGCTTGCCGACTTCCCGCTGTGCTGGCTTCCCGGCCTGCGCTGGCTGATGGATTCGTGGCCGGCCATCGGCGCGACCCTGGTTGTTGCCGGCGCCGGCGCCGATGCCGGTGCCGCATTGATTGATGCCCGCCCCGAGTTGTGGATCGCTTCGGCGCAAACGCTGGCAGCGTTCGATGCCGACGCGCGCGGCCGCGTGCCGGCCGCCGGCCTCGGCGCGCGTGCGGCCCGAGGCGCGCTGGCCGAAGGAAGCGGACCGTTGCAGGCCGCCATGCGCTGGCGCCTGCGCCAGGTGCTGAGCCTGCGCAGCGTGCAAGCGGTGCTGACCGAGCCACAGACCGCGCCCACCGCCGTCGCGCTGCTGCGGCGCCTGGGCGTGGCCGTCGACTTCGATCTGCCGCAGCCGGCCGAGGTGACGCGGCCGCGCATCCCGACCCACGATCGGGTCGAGCCGTTCAAGCCAAAGACGAACCGGGCCGCGCCATGAACGCGCAACCGTGGCTCTCTCTGGCCGGGATCTCGCTCTCGTTCGGCGGCGTGAAGGCCGTGACCAACGTGAGCTTCGATGTGCATCGCGGCGAGATGCTGTCCGTCATCGGTCCCAACGGTGCGGGAAAGAGTTCGATCCTCAACGTGATCAACGGCATCTACCGCGCCCAGAGCGGCCGGGTCACGTTCGACGGCCATGTCTTCGATCAGATCACGCCGCACGAGGCCGCGCACCAAGGCATTGGCCGCACGTTCCAGAACCTGGCGCTGTTCAAGGGCATGAGCGTGATCGAGAACGTGCTGACCGGCCGCAACCTGAAGATGCGCTCGTCGTTCCTCGCGCATGCACTGCGGCTGCGGTCGGCGCGGCGGGAAGAGACCCGCCAGCGCGAGAAGGCGCACCAGATGATCGAGTTCCTCGGCCTGCAGGGTCATCGCGACACGCCGGTGAGGCAGCTCTCCTACGGCCTGCAGAAGCGGGTGGAACTGGCACGAGCATTGGCTGCCGAACCGCGGCTGCTGCTGCTCGATGAGCCGATGGCCGGCATGAACACGGCGGAGAAGCATGAGATGTCGAGAATCATCGTCGAGGCCAACCGTAAGCTCGGCACGACCATCGTGCTGATCGAGCACGACATGGGCGTGGTGATGGACATCTCCGACCGCGTCGTCGTGCTCGACTACGGCAAGATGATCGCCGACGGCGCGCCGTCAGAGGTCCGCGACAACCCCGCCGTGGTCGCTGCCTATCTCGGCCTCGCGCCTGGGGATTCCGCATCTGTCGGCACCGCGCCCGGCGGCCCGCTGCAATGAGCGCCGCCATGTCCTTCTTCGCGGAAGTCCTGATCGGCGGCCTGCTGGCCGGCGTGATGTATTCGATGGTCGCGATCGGCTTCGTGCTGATCTACAAGGCCTCGGGCGTTTTCAACTTCGCGCAGGGTTCGATGGTGCTCTTCGCCGCACTCACCTACGTGAGCCTGATCGAACGAGGCTTCGCGTGGTGGCAGTCGTTCGTCGTAACGCTGGCCGCGATGATCGTGCTCGCGCTCGTCGTCGGCCGCGTCGTGTTGCGGCCGCTGGTGAACCGGACGCCGCTCGTGCTCTTCATGGCGACCCTGGGCCTGAGCTTCATCCTCGAAGGCGTTGCGCAATGGCTGTGGGGTGCGCAGGTGCATCAGCTCGATCTCGGCATCGACGACAAGCCCTTCGAGGTGGCGGGCATCTTCATCAGCGCGTTCGATATCTTTGCCGCCGCCATCGCCTGCGTGCTTGTGGCCACGCTGAGTCTGGTCTTCAACAAGACGCGCATCGGCCTGAAGCTGCGCGCGGTGGCCGACGACGCGCTCGCCGCACAGGCCGTGGGCATCAACATCGAAACGGTGTGGGCCGTGGTCTGGACGGCTGCGGGCATCGTGGCGTTGGTGGCAGGCCTGCTCTGGGGCGCGCGCACCGGCGTGCAGTTCTCGCTCTCGCTGATCGTGCTCAAGGCTTTGCCGGTACTGATCATCGGCGGCTTCTCGTCGATCCCGGGCGCGATCGTCGGCGGCCTGATCGTCGGCGCCTCGGAGAAGCTGGCCGAGATCTACATCGGGCCCTTGATCGGCAGCGGCATCGAGAACTGGTTTCCGTACATGCTCGCGCTGGCCTTCCTGTTCTATCGCCCGTTCGGCCTGTTCGGCGAACGCACGGTGCAGCGGGTCTGACGGAAGTGGACACTGCAATGACGACAAGACTTCACGCCTTCCATGCCGGACCTGCGCAGCGCGTCGCGACCGGCTGGCTGCCGCCAATCGCCACCTGGCCCAAAGCCCAGTTGGCGCTCTTTCTCGCCGCCTTCGCTGTCGTGCCCTTCATCGCGAACGACTACTGGTTCTCGGCCATCCTGGTGCCGCTGCTCGTGTTCTCGCTCGCCGGGCTTGGCCTCAACATCCTCACCGGTTATACCGGGCAGCTCTCGGTCGGGTCGGCGGCGTTCATGTCCATCGGTGCCTTCAGCGCCTACAACTTCGCGCTGCGCCTGCCGGACTTGCCGCTGCTCGTGAGCATGGCGGCCGGCGCACTGATCGCTGCCGTCTTCGGTGTGCTGGTCGGCTTGCCGAGCCTGCGCATCAAAGGCTTCTACCTCATCGTCTCGACACTGGCCGCGCAGTTCTTCGTCGAGTGGGTGTTTGTCAAGTTCGGCTGGTTCTCGAACTACAACGCCTCGGGCGTGATTACCGCGCCGCGCCTCGCCGTCGCAGGCCTCGACTTCAGCTCGCCGGTCGGCCGCTACTTCTTCACGCTGGTCATCGTCACGGTGCTGACGGTGCTCGCGCTGTACATGATCCGCAGCCACACCGGCCGCAGATGGATGGCGGTACGCGACATGGACACGGCTGCGGCTTCGCTCGGCATCCCGATCTCCCGCGTCAAGCTGCTCTCCTTCGCGATCAGTTCCTTCTATCTCGGCGTGGCCGGCTCGCTCTGGGCCTTCGCCTATGTCGGCACGGTGGAGCCGCACGGCTTCGACCTGCCGCGCTCGTTCCAGATCCTCTTCATCGTGATCATCGGCGGCCTCGGCAGCGTGCTCGGAAGCTTTCTCGGTGCTGCGTTCATCGTGCTGTTCCCGGTGCTCTTGTCGACGTTCGCGAGCAGCAGCCTCGCCGGCATCATCGACGCGGGCAACGTCCCGAACGCCGAGAAGATCGTCTTCGGCAGCCTTATCATCTGGTTCCTGATCAAGGAACCCGAAGGCATCGCCAGGCTGGCTCGCAACGCGATCCGGCGGCTGCTCGCCTGGCCGCTGCAGCCGCCTTCTTGACACTGTACCCGCCGCTGCTTTTTCGCAGCTTCCGATATGCCCGGCCGTGCTCCGGCCGTCTTTTGTCTCGATCTTTAGCTTTCATTCCCAAGGAGAGAACACTATGACTTCATCACTGCGTCAACGTCTGCTGCTCGTTTCGGCCGCTGCCGGCCTCGTCTTCGCCTCGCCCGCCTGGTCCCAGGCGAAGGAGCAGTACTTCCCGCTGCAGAGCTACCGCGTCGGCCCGTATGCGGCTGGCGGCACCGGCTTCTTCGGCGGCTTCATCGACTACATGCAGATGATCAACACCCGCGACGGCGGCGTGAACGGCGTGAAGCTCACCTGGAGCGAATGCGAGACCGAGTACGCGGTCGAGAAGGGCGTCGAGTGCTACGAGCGCCTGAAGAAGGGCTTGAACGGCGCACCGGCCGCTGCCACCAACCCGCTCAGCGTCGGCATCGCCTACGCCACGCTGGAGCGCTCCACGGCCGACAAGCTGCCGCTGATCACGATCAACCACGGCCGTACCGATTCGACCGACGGGCGCGTCTTCCCGTACATCTTCCCGCTGCAGTTGAACCCGTACAGCGAGGCCTCGGCGGTCATCAACTACATCGGCACGAAAAGCGGCGGGCTCGACAAGCTCAAGGGCAAGAAGATCGTCACGCTGTATCACGGCTCGCCGTACGGCAAGGAGACGATCCCCGTGCTCGACATCCTGGCGAAGAAGTACGGCTTCGAGGTGATCCACATCGAGGTGCCGCACCCGGGCAACGAGCAGCAGTCGCAGTGGCTGCAGATCCGCCGCGACAAGCCGGACTGGGTCTTCCTGCGCGGCTGGGGCGTGATGAACCCGGTGGCGCTGAAGAACGCGCAGAAGGTCGGTTTCCCGGCCGACCACGTCATCGGCAACATCTGGAGCAATTCGGAAGACGACGCCGCACCCGCCGGCGATGCCGCCAAGGGCTTCATCGCGATCACGACGCATCCGTCGGGCACCAACTTCCCGGTGCTGCAGGACATCGACAAATACGTGGTCAAAGCCGGCAAGGGCAACCTCTCCGACCCGAACATCTTCGGCCGCGTCTACTACAACCTCGGCGTCAACAACGGCATCCTCAACGTCGAGGCGATCCGCCTCGCGCAGGCGAAGTACGGCAAGCGCCCGCTCACCGGTGAAGAGACGCGCTGGGGCTTCGAGAACATCAACATCGACGACGCGCGCCTGAAGCAGCTCGGCGCGACCGGCCTGCTGCAGCACCTCAAGCTCAGCTGCACCGACCACGAAGGCGGCGGCGCGGTGCGCTTCCAGCAGTGGGACGGCAAGCAATGGAAGTTGATCAGCGATTGGGTCCAGGCCGATCGCCCCCTGCTCCGGTCGATCATCGAAGAGTCGTCGACCAAGTACGCGAAAGAGAAGGGCATCACGGTGCGCGATTGCGCCAAGGAAGGGTAAAGTGAAGCCGGCCACGACTGCGTTGCTCTCGGTCAATGCGATCGAGGTCGCCTACGAAGGCGTGATCGTCGCACTGCGCGGCGTCACGCTGCAGGTGACGAGCGGCGCGATCGTGGCGTTGCTCGGCGCCAATGGTGCGGGCAAGTCGACCACGCTCAAGGCGATCTCGCGGCTGCTCGCTGCCGAGCGCGGCGAGGTGGTCCGCGGCTCGATAGCGTTCGAGGGCGGCGACGTGGCCGGCTTGCCGCCGCACCGGCTGGTCGAGCGCGGCGTGGCCCAGGTGCTTGAAGGCCGGCGCTGCTTCCCGCACCTGAGCTTCGAGGAGAACCTGTTGCTCGGCGGCTTTGTGCGGCATCGCTCGGGCCAGCAGATCGGGCGCGCGCTGGACCGGGTCTATGCGCGCTTTCCGCGGATCGCAACCCTGCGTCGCCGTCAGGCCGGATTCGCCTCTGGCGGCGAGCAGCAGATGATCGCGATCGGCCGCGCGCTGATGTCCGAACCGCGCCTGGTGCTGCTCGACGAGCCTTCGATGGGCCTCGCACCCATCATCGTCAGCGAGATCTTCGATGCGGTGCGCAAGCTCAATCGCGACGATGGCGTGAGCTTCCTGCTAGCCGAGCAGAACGCCGCGATGGCCTTGCGCGTTGCCGACTTCGGCTACGTACTCGAAAGCGGTCGCGTCGCCCTGCAGGGATCGGCCGAGGAACTGCTGGCGCGCGACGACGTGAAGAGCTTCTACCTCGGCGAAAGCGCCGACGGCCGGAACCGCTTCATCGACCCGCACCGCGTGCGCCACTTCGTGCCCGCACCCGCATCCATCCACGCATAATCCCTTTGAAAAGTAAAAATCCATCATGACAACCTCCAACTCCAACTCCACCTCGGCCCCGGTGCCGGTCGCCGAAGTCGACTACGACACGTTGGTCACCAAGTTCCGGCCGATCTTCGCCCGCATAGCCGCCGGCGCCTCTGCCCGCGAGCAAGACCACGTGCTGCCCTACGTGCAGATCAAGGAACTGACGGATGCCGGCTTCGGCGCGTTGCGGGTTCCCGTGGCCAACGGCGGCCTGGGTGCAACCCTGCCCCAGCTGTTTCGCCTCCTCACGGAGCTCGCGGCGGCCGATCCGAACATCCCGCAGGCGCTCCGCGGCCACTTCGCGTTCGCCGAGGACCGCCTGGTCTCCAAGGGTCCGCAGCGCGACAAATGGCTCGCCCGCTTCGTCGCTGGCGAGATCGCCGGAAATTCCTGGACCGAGATCGGCGCCGTCGCGATTGGCGATGTGATCACCCGCGTGCGTCCGGCCGTCGGGGGTGCGCCCGGCGAGCTCCGGGTGAACGGCACGAAGTATTACTCCACGGGCAGCATCTTCGCCGACTGGATCGACACCTTCGCCCAAATCGGCGACACCGGCAAGAACGTTATCGCCATCATCAACTCCCACCAGCCGGGAGTTATTCACAGCGATAACTGGGACGGTTTCGGCCAGCGCACCACCGGATCCGGTACGAGTACCTTTATCGATGCGGTGGTCGAGGAGGAGAACGTCATCGACTTCGAGACTCGGTTCAAGTACCAGACCGCCTTCTACCAGTGCGTTCTGCTGGCCGTGTTGGCCGGCACGATCAAGGGCGCGGAGCGGGACATCGCAGCCGAGGTCAAGGCCCGCAACCGCATCTTCTCGCATGGCAACTCGAACTCGTTCGCGACCGACCCGCAGATTCTGCAGGTTGTCGGCGAGGTCTCAGCCGCGGCGTTCGCGGCCGATGCCATCGTCGAGCGCGCGGCGTGGGCGCTGCAGGGCGCCTACGACGGGGCCTTCCTTGAAGACCTCGTTGAGGAGGAGCGCCTCAACGACATCGCCGAGCTCGCGAGCGCCCAGGCCCAGGTCGTTCTGGTGCCGCTGTCGACACGGGCGACCTCCGACATCTTCAATGCGCTGGCGGCCTCCGGTGTCTCCACGACGAAGAACCTCGACCGGCACTGGCGGAACGCACGCGTGTGCGCGACCCACAACCCGTGGGTCTACAAGGCGCGCATCGTGGGCGACTACGCGGTCAATGGCACCCCGCCGAACCGTATCTGGGCGATCGGAGCGGGCCCCATCGCCGCGAAGAAGTAGTCGCGGGTGCGGTCCACCGACTGTAGAGGGGACGCCCTGTCCCCTTGATCGCCTTGATCTCTTCACGAATCCGCGCGTGGTCAGGGATGTCGAATTCGGTGAGCTTCTCGTTCGCGAACCGCTTTTTGGTGTATTCGAAGAACGGCTTCCGCATACCCTCCTGAGCGAGGAACGCCCCGCAGCTTCGGGGCGTCGGGCAGTGGAAGCAAGTCATCGATTGAAAAACGTGAAACTCGCTTCGTCGTGGTAAAGCTGCCCGGGAATTGAGACGAATCGATTCGGGTCGTCTATGTGCTCTAGGACAAAGTCTCGCTGGTACTTCAGGTTGGTGTCTGACTGCTGGAAGACACAGAACGCCACCCGGTGAGCGGTAATCACCGCGGCCTGCTGATCGATCCTTGCGCGGTCTGGAGGTGCTTGGGTGGTTTGGTAGACCCCTTTTCACCTCACCAAGGCCCCTGCGTGTTCAAGCACTCAGGGGCTTTTTCTTTGTCGATCAAGCTGGTTGAGCAAGCTCCTGCAGTTGGTCGGCAAACAGTCGACGTACATTGAGCGCCAGAGGGTGGGGCGCTGTTCAGCAAGCCGTCTGACCTCTGGCTGGCTCGTCCCGCACTCGGCAGGGGGCGTCAGCGCTTCCAGAATGACTCAACCGCCTTCATGCGCCGCCGATTCTCGGTGGTGACGTAGATCGTCGTGGTGGCGAGCGACGCATGCCCCAGGTTCTGCTGAGCAATCTCGATCGGCATGCCGGCGGCGATCGCGTGGCTCGCATGTGAGTGCCGCATCCAATGCGTGCTGGCCTTCTGGAATCGCTCTACGCCCTTCGCGTCGCCCTGCCCTCGCAGCACGGCGGCGCAGTCTTCAAAGAAGCGTTTGACTTGGTCGTAGAACGTGGTCGCTGCGATCCCCTGCCGGGGGTTGATCGCCTGTCCTGTACTTAGCCCCGGCGCGCGCTCCGCAGCGTCGCTCGCCTTGCCAAGCAAGAACGCCCCCTGGTTGCCGATGTCCTCCGGATCCGCATCGAGGCCCCGCGAAACCAAGTACCTGGCCAGCTCGTCCACCACATCGGCCGGCAGCGGCACCTCGCGTTCCTTCTGCCCCTTGCCGATCACCCGCAGCAACCAGCCTTCCATGGGCTGATCGTCTGACGCATCCGCAGGGTACTCGACCCACTGCAGGGCATCGACCGTCGCCGCCACCACCTCCGACAACCGCAGGCCGGTCGCGTACAGCAGATGCAGCCCGAAGGTCAGCCGCTGATTCGCCGAAGTCGCCGGCAGCATCTTCAGCTGCGCTTCGATGAACTGCCATTGCGCGAGGCTGAAGCTCCGCCCCGCGTTCACTTTCGGGCCCGAAGTCCGCAGCACACCCACCGCCGACCACGGGTTGCCCATAACGTAGTTCTGGTCGACGAGGAAGCCATAGAGGTTCTTCAGGATCGTGACCGCATGCCGCTGCGCCGATGCCGACAGCGGCCCCTCGAACGGCCGCCACAGCGGCGACCAGCGCTCGCGCCCGCGGTCGCCGCACCAGCGGCTGCGCGGCTGTGGGTCGACCAGAAAATCCCGGTACTCGATGCAGTCCTCGTTGCTCATCGAGGATAAGGCCTTGCCCTTGTGCGTGATCGCCCAGAGCAGGAAGCGCTCGGCCTCTTTGCGGTAGGCCCGCTGGGTGTTCGACAGCGCCTGCAGCCAGTCCATGCCTTGCTCGACGCCGATGTCCCGTTGGCGCCGGCGCGCCTTGAGGTGCGCCTTCTGATCGGGGGTGAGGCCGTGCTTGGACCGCAGCCAGGCGAGAATGGCCTGGTAGTCGTTGGTGGCCTGCAGCAGGCACTGCGCCTGCGCGCGGCGGTACAGGCCGCGGGTGCCGTCCAGTTCGACCGGCACGATGAACTTCTCCAGCGGGCGGATGTCGGTGGCTGGTAGGACCACGGCCTGCAGCTCGTGCGCATAGAGCTTGCTGCGGGGCATCGCCACGTGGCGGCCGAGCTGACGCTCGATGCTGACCTGGTGCTCGCGGAGCCACTCGACGATGCGCAGGGCCTTGCCCTCGCCCATCGCCTTGATGCCGGCGTGCCACCGCTGGCCGACACCGTTGATGCGCTCGACCAGCTGCGCGAGCGTGAAGATGTCGTCCGCCTCCAGGTGGCTGGCCAGCGTCGGGTTCAACCAGGCGGCGACCGAGTCGCCAGCCTTCGGCGACTGGGCCACCAAGCTTTCGAGCCAGCGCAGCGCTTCGAGCTGGCGCGCGACCAGTCGGGCGCGCAGGCGCTGCGTCGCTCGGCCGCGATCATTGCCGTAGTGGGCTTCGTAGGCCGCGATCTGGTCGGCCTGGCGCTCGTCTTCGAGGCCATGCGCTTCGGCGAAGGCTTCGAGGCTCGGCAGTTCGACGACTGTTCCAAATGCGGGGTCGGCGATGCGGGTCGCGTCGATACGCACCAGGCGCGCCGTGCCGAACCGGTCCTCGCGCTTCGCAGCGGCCGCAAACTCGTCTCGGATCCAGGCGGTGGTGGCGCGCACGGTGCGCTGGTCGGTGGCTTCGCCTTCGACGCGGAAGTAGCGCTCCCAGCTTTCGCGTGGATCGAGGCCCTGCACCACCGAGCGCATGAACGCGAAGTGGCCGACGTGCAGCTTGCGCTTCCGGGCGGCACTGACCGGCGCGAGGCTTCGTGGTGGTGTGCGTGCGGGGGTCCCGAACAGCGGCGCTGGAACACCAGCGCCCTGCCCTGCTCGCCCGGCCTTCGGCCGCTTCGGGCTCGGGCTCGGGCTCGGGCTGGCCAGTGCCTTGTTGTCGCGCGCGTTCATTGCGCGAGCCTCGACAGCGCAGCAGCCAGATTGATCCGGGCCTGGGCTTCTACGAGCGCGACAGCGTGCTCGCCGTGGTACAGCCCCGGTTGATCGAGGAAGGTCTGCAGGACCTGCGCCCTCGTCTCTTGATACCGGAAGCCGGGCACCCACGCGTACTCCTTGCGCACGTCCTGGTCGTAGCGCTCGAAGCGCTCGGCCGGACTGCCAAGGATGGACAGGTCGA
>CANJKD010000030.1 GCA_947474415.1 Burkholderiales bacterium
GGAGCTGGGGGTTGCGATTCGTCAAGCCAACGATCTACTGGGCCAAGGGCTGTTGGCCGCGCTCGACTATGAGAAGGGCGGCGAGATCGCTGTCAATCTCGGTCGAATCTACGACTTCTGCATACGCCAGCTGCTGCAGGCGAACTTGCGCCGCGACGTTGAAGCCCTGCACGATGTGACGCGGCTGCTCGGCAGCCTGCGGGAGGGATGGGCGTCCCTCGTGCCAGCCGGCGACTCGCTGGCCGCGCCTGTCAGGCGTTGAGACCGTGCGCGCGGGCGACGCCGATCGCTTCATCCATGTCCTGTGATGCGTGCAAGAAGCGGCGTTCGCCGATCAGGTGGTTGATCCACATCAGCCGGTAGGCATGCTCGATCTCGCGCGTGCGCAACGCGTAGTTCATCAGCGCACTCTGTTTCATCCGGGTCCGGATGTCTGCGCGGTGCTGGTTCAGAACCTCCGGGCTGTCGAGAAGGGCGAGAACTTTTGCGACATAGTCGTCTGCGTCGCGGGCGACCCAATCCCCCAGCCCCAGGCCGCGCAGCAGGCTGGCCGTATAGGCCTGGATCGCCTCCGTGGCATCCAGCGTCACCACTGGCAATCCCATCCACAGGGTGTGCAAGGTGGTGGTGCCGCCTGACACCGGCGCGGTGTCTAGCGCCACGTCGACGAGCGTGCCGAGCGCCATGAAGGCGTTCAGCTGCAGCCGCGGCGAAATGCCAATGCGGTCGACCGGCAGATTCAGCCGTTCCAGGCGCGGCAGGAACGCGGCCTTCGCCTTCTCGTCTGTGCCCTCGCTGGAGATCAGCAGCAGCCGGGCGTCGGGCCGCGCCTGCAGGATGCGCCCCCAGAGCAACAGCATTTCATCGGTGACCTTGCGTGCGTGGTTGAGCGAAGCCAGCGTTGGCGAGCCTTCTGAAAGCATCGGTGCACTGCCTTCGAGCGCACAGACCTCAGGGGGTTGGTAGACGCCGATGCGTGACAACCGAAACAGGGTTTCCACATAGTGGGCGTCGTTGCCCGGTGGGTCGATCTCGGCATCGGTGAGGCGGTAGTCCATCGCCTTCATGCCCAGGGTGTGGATGTAGCCCAGCCAGGTGAGCTGCACCGGCGCGGCGCGATGGGCGAAAACCTCCAGCCGATTGCCCTCGGTGTGGCCCGACAGGTCGATCAGCACATCGATGCGATGCTTGCGGATCAATTGCCAAAGGCGGAGGGTGTCGAGAGCGGCGACGTCATGCCAATGGGGCACGGCGCGCTTGATGCGCTCGGTCCTGGTGTCTGGCTGGCTGCAGGTGTTGTAGACAAACACCTCGACCGACTCCGGATCATGGTGCGCCAGCACCGGCTCCATGAAAAACGCAATCGGGTGTTCCCTCAGGTCGGCAGACACATAGCCGATGCGCAGGCGGCGCGACGGGCTGCGGCGCTTGGCACCGAGTTTCGGCAGCGGGGGGGCTGTTTCGCTGCAATGGTCAATGTACCTCTGGCCCCACTCGCTGTACAGCCGCATGGTGAGCGCCGGATCTCCGGCGGCATGGCTTTGCATCTGCGCACGCATCAGATTCGTGTAGCTGCAGGGGTTCAGTGCGTAAGCGCGGTCCGCGAATTCAATCGCGCGCTGGTGATCGCCGTTCGAGAAGCAGCGAGAGGCCAGTGCCGACAAGGCGGGGCCATAGTTGGGGTGGTCCCTGATCACCGAGGCCAGAATCGCCTCAGCCTGGTGGCGTTGGCCTAGCAACATCAGGGTTTGGGCCAACTGAGTCCAGGCGAACGCATCGCCCGGATGCGCGCCGAGGTACGCCGTGAAGGCCGTGACGCTATCGAGGGGCTTCCCGCTGGCGCTCAGCCGGAGTCCGTTGTGAAGAAGCGCCAACTGCCGCGCGGTCTCATTGGCCTGATCGCGCAGCAGAACCTGGTTGATGATCTTTTCGGCGTTGCCCCACCGGGTGGTGCGCAACAGCGCGTTGGCCAGCGCATTCATGTGCACGAGGTCGTCGATGTGACCCTGAAAGTAGGCGCGGAGCAGATCAGTGGCCTCGGGTTGGCGGCCCAGTTCGTCGAGCGCGTTGACCTCGACGAACAGGGTCTCGACGGCTCGCTTGCAGGCCTCGTCAACACCGCCGGTGGCGTCATGCAATCTTGCAAGCTGCAACTGGGCTTCGACAAAATCGGGCCGGTCCCGGAGCACGGATTTCAAGACATCTTCGGCCTCCTGCGGCCGATTCAAGCGAATCAGAGCCGTCGCCATGCGTGTTGATGCGAGCGGATCGTCGCCCGCTTCACTAACGTATCGGGTCAGCGTCTCAAGGGCTGCCAGCGGCTGGCCCGTGATCTGTTGCTTGAACCCCTTGACCAGCCTTTTCAAGCGCATTGCCGCGGGCATTGCCGCGTCTTTTGTCAGCAGCGAGTTGACGATCACGGAGGCTTGAGCGGTGCGGTGCACGCGCAACAGGCTGCGCGCAAGCCAGACCCATGCGGCGTGGTCATGGGGGTTCGCGTCGACGTGGCGCGTGCAGAGGTCTATCGCGTCGAAATGTCGGCTTTGCGCTTCCAGCTGACAGGCCGCTTCGGCCAGTCGTGCGGGGGTGAGCGCGGAACCAGAGTACGTTGGCATGGCAGGCGATCGGTGAAGGGCGGGCGCCTGGATTCGAAACACCCGGCTCGCCGGGCGCATCTTCGTTCCGAGTTCCACAACCAGGTTATTTAATGTGCGCTAAATGATCCATATGGTATTTTAAGCGGTTTACCATAAAATGACTGAAACAATTATTGAAAAGCATGCATGTCTTGGCCGATCCCGTCGCCCGGCTGGCGCAGTGCGGTTGGACGCCGCCGATCCCGGTGGCGAGTGCGCTGGCGGCAAGGCCGGGGGTGGCGCCGGGAACAAGAAGCACTGTGTGGCGGCCGGCTCGGTGGACGGCAGGCGCCAGCCGCCGTGCCTCAAGCGCAAGCGCGTCAGCGGCTTCACGGCCATGGCCAAGTGGGCGCAGGCCAGTTTGCTGCCCGGCACCGTTGTGACCAGCGCCGGCCTCGGCGGCTTCGCAGCGGCAGCTGAGACGGGCTGCATCCTCCTGCCTACACGGGTGAGCCACCTCAAGCCGCGCGACCTGCCGGAGTTCAATTGGGTCAGTACCGTGCCGAGCAATCTGAAAACCCCGTTGGCCGGTGCAGTTCCCGCGCTGAAGTGCCGCACGCGCCGAGAGCACGGCCTGGCGGCCATCGCCTATCGGCTTGATCGGCGCTCGGATCTGCGCGGCCTCGTTGCGCGGCGCATTGTGGGCGTGGGCGTGGGCGCGGGCCAAGCCGATCAAGGAAAAGGACGTTAACGCACATGCTGAGGCACGTTTCCAATCAAATCTCGGTTTGCATCATTGCGCGCGATGAAGAAAAAAACTTGCCGCGCGCGATCGAATCGGTGCGTGCACTTGCCAGCGAAGTGGTCGTGGTCGACACGGGAAGTCGCGACCGCACGGTGCAAATCGCCCGGGAACTTGGCGCGAAGGTGCTGACGTTTCCGTGGCAGGACGATTTCTCGCTGGCCCGTAACGTGGCGGTGGAGGCGGCCCACGGCGACTGGATCTTGTCGCTCGATGCCGACGAGTGGCTCAAGCCCCATTCGCTGCCGGCGCTTGCCGCTGCCATTGGCCGTCCGTGCCTCGCGCAAACGGTGACCATCGAGTTGGTGGTGGATGAGGAGCCGGTTCGGTCGTTTGCCGCACTTCGGCTGTTCCGCCGCGACGCGCGGATCCGTTTTCGGGGTCGAGTGCACGAATCGGTGGCCGAGTCGTTGCTGGAAGTCGGCTGCACCGATTGGCCTGACTCCGGGCTGATCATTTGCGATGACGGCTATGCGAGCCCGGCGGAGCGCCAAAGAAAACTGGCTCGAAATCTGGCGCTGCTCGAGCGCGCGTGGGCCGATCAGCCCCATGATTTGTTCGTGGCCTACAAGTTGGCCATCACCCTGCCGCCTTCGCGGCGCGACCAGCGTGAGGCGCTTTTGCTGAGCGCCGTCGACAGGGCGGGAGTGCTTTCGGTCGACGCGCTTCAGGGTCTGGCATTCGTGCCGTCGCTGCTCGCCGCCGCTGTCGCTGCGCGCGTGGACCAGGGGCGGCTTTGTGAGGCGGCCGAGATGGCGCGACAACTCGCGCCCGCGCTCGGGGCCAGCAGCTTTTTCACCGCTGGGCGAGCGGTCGCGCGGGCTGGGCAAGCAGAACCCGCGGCCGCGTTGCTGACGAGATTTCTGGAAGCAGGGCCGCAGCATTCGCACGCGGCTGTGCAGCCCGACCCCGAAGCGAACGCGGCCGAGGCCTGCCGGTGGCTTGGGTGGATGGCGCTGCGGGCCGGCAAGCTGGAGCCCGCGCAGTCATGGCTTTTGCGCGCGCTGAAGACGGCGACGCCGGAGCAAGCAACCGCCATCGAATGCGAAGTCATCCGCGTGAGCCTGGCAGCGGGCGACGTGGCCGAAGCATCCAGGCACATCGGGCGTCTGTATGCGCGCGCGCAAAGTTCTGCAGAGGCCTATGCCGAGTTGATGTTGGTGAGCGCTGAAGTCTCGGACGCCGTGGGCGACTGCGCGGGTGCGCTGCAATTGGCGCGGGCGGCGCAGACGCCCCATGATGATCGGGCATCTGCCCTGGTGGCGAAGTTGGAGCTGGCGGCCGGCATGGCCAATGAAGACCGCTTGCGGCAGCTGTTGGTCGCCGTGGTTGGGCGCCGATTCGACACCTTGGCGGTGCGCTTGATGCTGGCGTGGGAGTTGGGCCTGGCGATTGGTTTCGACATTCCGCCGGCTGCGACGGCACTGGCAGTTGGCTGGAGTAAACACCGGTGATGTGAGCCAGTCGGGGCACGGGCTGACCATCGCTGACCGGGCCCCACCCACCACGCCCGACATGCACGACCGCACCGGGCGGGTGAAGCGGATGGCGTGGTCGCACGAGCCGCCCCGGCCATGACAGCCGTTGCTGGCCCTTTTTCTCCCGCTGACCCGTGATTGGCACCGCCTCGTGCCCGGGTCTTGTTCATGGGCCGGTGGTCTCGCCCCCACGCTTTCGCCGCTTCCGCGCTCAGCCTCGCGCATTGACGCTTCACTTCGCCCGCTGTGATGGGCCCGCAGGAGGGCTTGCGCCTCCTCGGCACACGCCCGTGCCGGGCGCGCATGAACAAGCCACCGGCTTTGCCGGTGGTGCCCAACTTCAGGGCTTCACAAAACTACAACAAAATATCAAACCCCGGTAAAATGTTGGTACCACTTAATCAAGGAACCGAGTGCGGTTGCGTCATCGCTGTCCCTCAGCCTCAGCGGCCACGGTTTGCGCATCGCTCGCAGAGTGCAGCCCGGCCGAGCTGATATTGCTGGCCTACGACCGCATCGGCTGCCAGCTGCGTGACGCTGAGATGGCAATCGCGGCGGGGCAAACAGCGGCGCTCACGCACGCCATCCAGCAGGCGACCGATCTGATCAGCCAGGGCTTGGTGGCGTCTCTCGACGTCGAACGCGGCGGCGATATCGCCCGCAAACTCGGGCTGATCTACGACTTCGCGCTGCGCAAGCTGGTGCAGGCGAGTCTTTGGAAGGATGCCGACGTCGTGCGGGAACTGGCCGTGCTGTTCGGCGGGCTGCGCCCGGCTTGGGTGGTGCGGCGGCCGGATCGAGTCGAAGTCTGAGACCTGAGGTTTTCAACCACGTGAAGGAAGCGCTGTGCAACTTGGCATGATCGGCTTGGGCCGCATGGGCGGCAATATCGTTCGGCGTCTTGTTCGGCGCGGGCATCACTGCGTGGTGTACGACACGAACGCGGCAGCAGTCGAGGAACTGGGCACCGAAGGCGCCACCACCAGCCAGGACCTCTCGCACCTGGTGCGGCAGCTGACACGGCCGCGCGCGGTCTGGGTGATGCTCCCGGCTGGGGCGGTGACCGAGTCTGCTGTGCAGGCGCTGGGCGAGTTGCTCGAGCCCGGCGACGTCATCATCGATGGCGGAAATTCCAACTACCAGGACGACGTGCGGCGCGCCCAGACGCTACAGGTGGCGGGCATTCGCTACATCGATGTCGGCACCAGCGGCGGTGTCCGGGGCCTCGAGCGCGGTTACTGCCTGATGATCGGCGGCGACCGGGAAGCGGTGCAACGCCTCGAACCGATCTTCAAGTCGCTGGCCCCGGGCATCGGCACGATTGACCGCACGCCGGGGCGCGCGCCGAGCGATTCGACCGCCGAAGAAGGCTACCTCCACACCGGACCGGCCGGTTCCGGGCACTTCGTGAAGATGGTGCACAACGGCATCGAGTACGGCTTGATGCAGGCCTATGCCGAAGGACTGGACATTCTCAAGGGCGTGGCCCAGCAGAGCATTCCTGCAGAGCGGCGCTACGACCTGGATCTGGCTGACATCACCGAGGTCTGGCGGCGCGGCAGCGTGGTGTCGTCGTGGCTGCTCGACCTGAGTGCCGCCGCGCTCGCTGAAGACCCGCAGCTGAAAGCGTTTTCCGGCTTTGTCGAAGATTCCGGCGAAGGCCGCTGGACCATCATGGCCGCGATCGAGGAGGCCGTACCGACGGATGTGTTGTCGGCCGCGTTGTACGCACGTTTTCGCTCGCGACAGGAGCATACGTTTGCCGAAAAATTGCTGTCGGCCATGCGCCAGCAGTTCGGCGGCCATCGCGAACCGTCGAAAGGCTAGCGCATGTCCGCACCCCACGACCTTGAGCACGAGGCCATTGCGCATGGGCAGCGAGCACCCGCCTGCACGATGGTCATTTTTGGCGCTGCCGGCGACCTGACCAAGCGCCTGCTGATCCCCGCGCTGTACAACCTGGCACGTACCGGCTTGTTGCCCGAACACTTTGCGTTGATCGGCATGGACCGGCTTGAAATGTCCGACGCGGCATTCCGTGCGCATCTCGACGCTGCCTTGCGAGCGTTCGCTGCCGACAAGCACTATGCGCAGGCGCTCGACGAAACCCACTGGAACGAGTTGCTGCAACGCATTACGTACCTGCAGGGAGATTTCGGCGAGGCGCAGGCCTATGAGCGCCTGCGCGACAAGCTGGCGGCGGGCGAGCTCGCGCAACGCAGCGCTGACAACGTGCTGTTTTACCTGGCCGTGGCGGCCCGGTTCTTCGGTGGCATCGTCGATCATCTCGGCGCGGCAGGCCTGGTCACCGAAGCGCCGGGGCGCTGGCGCCGGGTGGTGGTCGAAAAGCCGTTCGGCCACGATGTGCAGTCGGCACGCGCTCTGAACGCCCAGTTGCGCCGCCACTTGGCCGAGCCCCAGATTTACCGCATGGACCATTTCCTGGGCAAGGAGACCGTGCAGAACATCATGCTGATGCGTTTTGCGAACAGCATTTTCGAGCCGCTGTGGAACCGCGATCACATCGATCATGTGCAGATCACGGTGGCGGAGACGGTGGGGGTCGAGAACCGCGCCGGGTTTTACGAGGGTACCGGCGCGCTGCGCGACATGGTGCCCAACCACGTCTTCCAACTGCTGGCGCTGACGGCCATGGAACCTCCCGCGTCGTTCGCGCCGGACGCCGTGCGCAGCGAAAAGACCAAGGTTCTTACCGCCGTGCACCGGGTTGACGCGGCGTGCGACTCGGTGCGGGGCCAGTACGTGGTTGGCGAACGCGATGGCCACCTGCTGCGTGGCTACCGTGAGGAAGTGGGCGTTTCGGCCATCAGCATGGCCGAAACCTACGTGGCCATGCAACTCGGCGTCGACAACTGGCGCTGGTCAGGCGTGCCGTTTTACCTTCGCACGGGCAAGGCGATGAGCAAGCGTAGCAGCGAGATCGTGATCCAGTTCAAGCGGCCGCCGCTGTCGCTGTTTCGGGACACCGCCACCAAAGCGCTGACACCCAACGCACTGGTGCTCAAGCTGCAACCCGATGAAGGGGCGGCACTGATGTTCGGTGCCAAGATCCCCGGCCCCAGCCTTTCGATCGGCCAGGTGCACATGGACTTTCACTACAAAGACTATTTCCAGAATGCACCCAGCACCGGCTACGAAACCTTGATCTACGACTGCATGATCGGCGACGCGACGCTGTTCCAACGCTCCGACAGTGTGATCGCAGGCTGGGAAATCGTCCAACCCATCCTGGACTACTGGGCCCAGGATGCCCAGGCGCCCCTCGCGACCTACGCCACGGGCTCCGAAGGTCCGGCGCAGGCCGATGCCTTGCTGCAGGCCAGCGGGCGGGTATGGAAGCGGCTGGCGTGAGCGTGCCTTCGGGTTGGCCGCCGCGCGGTAGCCGCTTCACGTCTGGACCCACGCCCGGGCCCACGCCGTGGCCTGCCAGCGGTTGATGTCCGGCGTGGTGAGGCGGTGGGTGACCACCACGGCTGAATCCCCACGTTTGGCGCCGTGCACGCTCGGGCTTGCCAGGTCGGGTGCCGCTTGCGCGCCGTCCAGCCGCCACTCGTGTTCGATGCCGCCCTTGATGCGCTGGTGCACGACGAAAGCCCGTCGCCTTCACGCCGTGCGGTGATGTGGGCGCGGCGTCGGTGGCCAGCCAGCAGCGCCAGCACCCGCCCTGGCACCGGCGTGCCCATCGCCGGCGGCGGTTCTGTCAAAGCACCGATTCAGACCGCCCAGCCTGATTTTGCGAAGGGCTCGCACCGTCGAGCCGATACATAAAGCGTAAACTATATAAAATGAGATACACAGAAGGTCGGCCGCAGGTCGGCTACGCCAGCGGTTCAGCGTTGTTCCGCAGTGCGGGTCCCGCAGCTGCACGAGGGCTGTTGGCGGCAATCTGCGTGGTGGTCTGGCCTGGCCTGAGCCGCTGAGCGACCAAGAACCATGTTCCCTGTCGTGCCCCCCGGCGGGGTGGATCCCGGGCTGGCCCGCCGGCTCGAGCCGGCCGGCATAAGCGCCAACAACGGCGTGCTGCCGTTGGCTGCACTGGAAGCGCATGCGCCGCGCGCGCCGGCGTTGCCGGTCGGCCCACTCGAGGCACAAGCCACGCGCGTGCAGGCCGAACCGCCGGCCGTACCGGAACTGCCCGCTGCGCGCCGCATGCCGGGCCCTGCAGAGCTGGCGTCGGTTGCAGGACCGGCGCTGAACCGCGCGGCCTGGGTGGCGCCGCAGCTGCAACTTCTGCTGCAATGGCTGCATCAGCTTGGCATGGCTGAAGACGCCGCCGGGCCGCTGCCCATGGTGCGCTGGCCGCCCGCCGGCCAGCCCCTCGGCAGTACGCCGGCAGAAGCCCTTCAACACTTGCGCGACACGCTCGGGCGCTCGCCGCTGTTCGCCGCCAACCCGCGCACGCCCGCCGTGTTGGCCGCGCTGGCGGCGGCGCCCTGGGGTGCGGCAGCGGCCGCTGGCGGTGAAGGTGCGGGCCCGCCCGGCGCGCCACTGGGGCCCGCCGCGAATCTTGCCACGGTGCCGGACGCGGGGTTAGCAAGCCAGGCGTCCACGTCCGCGCCTGCGGCTGCGGCTGCGAACACGCCGGTCGAACACACCCAACAGGCGCTGCAACTGCTGCTGCACGGGCGGCTGCAGTGGGAGGGCCAGCTGACGCCCGGCGTGCCGGCGCGGTTGGAGCGCCAGGATGCCTGGCTGGAGGATCCGCGGCAGCCCGGCAGCCTGCAGCGAGGCAGCTTGCTGCGCGTCGAGATCGATCTGCCCGAGACGGGGCGGCTGGTGGTGCTGGCGCAGCAGGTGGGTACGAATTTCAGCGTGAGTCTGCTGCCTGGTGAGCGCCATGCGGCGCGTTTTGAGGCGGCGCTGGCCGATCTGCGGCAAGCGCTGGCGCCGCTGGCTGACCCGCCCGTTGAACTCGCGCTGCAGGCCAGGCGCGGCGCTCCGTTATGAGCCGGCCGCCAACCAACCCGAGCCAGGCCGTGGCGCTGCGCTACGAAGCGAACGCAATGGCGCCGCGCATCGTCGCCAAAGGCGAGGGCTTCGTCGCGCAGGTGCTGGTCGAGCGCGCCCAGGCGGCGGGCGTACCGGTGAGCGAGGCGCCTGAACTGGTTCAACTGCTGATGAAGCTCGACTTGAACGAGGTGATTCCGCCGCAGCTGTACGCGGTTGTGGCGCAGGTGCTGGTGTGGGCCTACAGCGTAGACGACCGCGTGGCCCCGGGTGAATTGCTTGGCCATCTGAGTGGCGCTGAACGCCGGCCACTTTGACACGCGGTGCACGCGGCAACCAGAGAAGGTCGCTGCCCCGGTCGGCTGTTTTTACTCGTGCGTGCCGGGCGTGTGCTCGGGGTGGTGTTTCGAATGATGCTTGGCGTGGTGCTTGGTGGCGTGTTCGTGGTGCTCAGCGCCCGTGTGCCATGTGCACGTGATGCGCCTTGTGGCGCCTCGCAATGGTGATGGGCGGCGTCCTCGCAGTGGTTGTGGTTGCTCACAATGCTTCCTGACAATGGTTAACTGCCAAGAAATGTGAA
>CANJKD010000031.1 GCA_947474415.1 Burkholderiales bacterium
ATTCCAGAGTGGCTTGACGTTTCCAGGCACGGCGGCGTTTGTTGTTGGGTACCGTCTTGTCCAGCCTCGCTGAGGTTTTCCTCATCGACGGGACAAATGGTAGACATTGCCGATGCATCAATAAACAGCGTGTGTTTCAATTGCGTATTGCTAAAACAGAAACAACGCAGGGCTTGAAACATGGACCGACTGCATTCGATGCGCGTCTTTTCCCGGGTCATCGAGCAAGGCAGCTTTGCCGGGGCGGCGCGTGAACTGAACCTGTCGCCTGCCGTCGTGACGCGGCTGGTGGCCGACCTGGAAGAGCACCTCGGCGTGCGGTTGATCAACCGCACCACGCGCCGCCTGTCGCTCACCGACACGGGCGAGCTGTACCTGGAGCGGGTGCGCCACATCCTGACCGAGGTGGAAGAAGCCGAGGCACTCGCCACGGCGGCCACTGCCGAACCGCGCGGCCATTTGCGCGTGCTGTGTTCGCCGGCTTTCGCCGTGCACCAGATCGCCAAGCACCTGCCGGCATTCCGCGCTGCCTACCCGCGTGTGACACTGGAACTGTCGGTGCCCGGGCCGGTGGAAGCGGTGGACGAGAACTTCGACATCAGCATCCTGACCGAAGGCCGGCGCCCGCTGGACGGCAGCTTCATCGCGCGGCGCCTGGCGCGTTCGGAAGTGGTGCTGTGTGCTTCGCCGGAATACCTTGACCGGCGTGGCCGGCCACAACACCCGAACGACCTGCTCGGCCACGACAACATGGTGCCGCCGTTCCTGCGTGAACTGACATTTCACGCCGGTCCGGGGGGCGGCGATGAGCCTCCGGCCGAGGCCGTGACGCTCGCGCCCGGACGCTCGGCCCTGACCACGAACCACACCCACACGATGTACGCCGCCGCACTGGCCGGCCTGGGCATCACCGGCCTGCCGTCGTTCGTGGCCGAAGACGCGCTGCTGTCGCATGCGCTGGAGCGCGTGCTGCCGCATTGGCATCTGCAGACCACCACGCTCTATGCCGGCATGCCGACACGCAAGCATGTGCCGGCCCGCACCCGCGTGTTCGTCGACTACCTCGTGAAGACCTTCGGCGGCGAAGACCGTGACCCGTGGCTGCTGTCGGCGGGCTGCGAAACGCAGCGTCTGCCGGGGCGTGAGCCGGTCCAGGATTCGCGCCAGGGAACACTCGGTTTCTAGGCGAAGATGTGAGCCCCCGGCTGCTTCTACGCAGCCACCCCCACTCGGTGTTCGCCTCTGGCGGGGGGTGGCCCGGCGCTCAGTGACGGCACCTGCGCGAGGTCAAGCGCTTCAGTAGAAGCCTTCGACGCGCGTCACGCCCATCAAGGGCTCCAGCAGGCGCGAGAACGGCCGCAGCGCGTTGTAGCGCGAAGCCACCTTGTGCGCGTAGGCAAAGAAGCGCGGCAGGTCTTCGCTGTATTTCGGCTTGTTGTCGCGGTGCTTCAGGCGGCAAAAGATGCCCAGCACCTTCAGGTGCCGCTGCAGGCCCATCCATTCCACTTGGCGCCAGAACTCGCCGAAGTCGTCCGGCACGGCCAAGCCTGCTTGGCGGGCGGCTTGCCAGTAGCGCACCGCCCAGTCGATCTCCTGCTCTTCGTCCCATGAGATGAAGGCATCGCGCAGCAGCGAGGCCAGGTCATAGCTGACGGGGCCGCGCACCGCGTCCTGGAAGTCGAGGATGCCGGGGTTGCACGGGCGGCCGGTGAGGTCGATGTTGCGGCCGCGGGTTCGGTCGATCTCAACAGCGGCGTCGCGGCACACCATCAGGTTGCGCGGCATGTAGTCGCGGTGCACGGCGACCACGGGTTGGGCCAGAGCGCTGCGCACGAGCAGGTCGCAGGTGTCGGCCCAGACGGCCTGGTCAGCGGGGCTCCAGATGACGCACAGTTCGCGCGTGACGCACCAGTCGGGGAAGAGCGCGAGCTCGCGCCGCAGCAAGGCGTCGTCATAGGCCGGCAGGGCGCTGGCGTCGGCCCGGGTTTGCCACTGCACGAGGGCGTGGAGGGCGTCGCGCATCAGCGTGTCGGCGGCAGGCAAGTCAGCGCGGCGCTGGGCGTCTTGCAAGGTATCGAGGTAAAGCTCGCTGCCAAGGTCGGTCAGCAGCAGGAAGCCCTGCGCTGGGTCTTGCGCCAGCACCTGCGGCGCGTTCAGGCCAGCGGCCAGCAGCATTGCGGAGACCGTGACGAAGGGCCGCACGTCTTCGAGTGCTGGTGGCGCGTCCATCACGATGAAGCTGCGGACGGCGCCGCCACCGGCCTTCCCGCAGGTGTTCCCGTCAATGCGGAAATAGCGCCGGAAGCTGGCGTCGCTGGATGCGCTGCGCAGGCTGGCCGGAAGCAGGCCATGGGCAGCGCCCGCCGCGCGCAGCCAGGTGTCGAAAGCCTGGCCGCGAAGCGGATCGGGCCAGGCGATGGTGGAGGGGTGGGGGTGGGTGGTCAAGCGTCGGGTCGGGTGGCGTTGGCGGTGGAGGTGGAGGCCGCAAGGGTGGCGCGGGAGAGCCTCATGGATAATCGATTCTACAAACGACACGGCCTTCGGCACCTGCTGCTGACGCGCCGGGGCCGCTCCCGACCCTGCGCCGCAAGGCATACCCGCCGACCTCTGCTTTTTGCTCCTGGTGCTCCTGTCCCCACGCTCTGCGGCACTGCCGCGACTCACGACCCTCGCCGCGTGCGTGGTCTTGTCGCTGGCCGCGCCCGCGTGGGCACAAACGGCCGCCGCAACTGCCGCGCCACCGATGGCGGAACCGATTGAATTGCGCGCCTCGCCCACCGTGCAACCACCGCCGCGCGGTGCGGCTGGCCGCCAGCTCCCGATCATTCTGCAAGCCCGCACGCTGACTGGCCAGCCCGACCTGGAGATGGCGGCCGAGGGCAGTGCCGAGTTCCGCCGGGGCGGGCTCGTCATTCGTGCCGGCCGCCTCACTTACGACCAGCCGGACGACCTGGCCATCGCGAAGGGTGACGTCCACATCAACCGCGACGGCAACCTCTACACCGGGCCGGAACTGCAACTCAAGGTGCAGCGCTTCGAAGGCTTCTTCGTCAACCCGGTCTATTACTTCAGCCGCACCGGCGCGGGCGGCGCGGCCCAGCGCGTTGACTTTCTCGATGAGCAACGCGCGGTGGCCACGGCCGCCACTTACACCAGTTGCCCGAGCGACGGCTCGGTTGGTCCGGCTTGGCTGCTCACGACCGCCCGTGTAAATGTCGATTTCGGCACCAATGAGGGGGTTGCCGAAGGGGCGGTGCTGCGCTTCTACGGTGTGCCCATCCTGGCCGCGCCGCGCTTGAGCTTCCCGCTCACCGATGCGCGCAAGTCGGGCTGGTTGCCTCCCACCATCGTGCCGGTGGACAGCCGCAACGGCCCGGCCTTCAGCATCCCGTACTACTGGGACATTGCGCCGAATCGCGATGCCACGCTCACGCCCAGCCTCAGCGCCCGGCGCGGGCCATCGCTGGAGGGCGAGTATCGCTACCTCGAACCGCAGTTCAATGGCGAAGTGAAACTGAACCTGCTGCCCTTTGACCAACTGACGGAAAGCACGCGCTACGCGCTCAGCGCCACGCATGACACCGACTTCGATCGCGACACCCGGCTTCAGATGCGTCTGCAGCGGGTCTCTGACGACGACTACTGGAAAGATTTTCCGCACCAGATTTCCAGCCTCACGGCGCGCCTGCTGGCCACCGACCTGCGGCTGAATCGGCTGTTTGGTGACTGGGACACGTACGCCCGGGTGCAGCAGTGGCAGGTGCTGCAAACCACTGACGCCAGCACCCGCATCGAGGCGCCGTACGAGCGGTTGCCGCAAGTCGGTGCGCGCTACGCGGGGCGGGTCGGGGCCGGTTTCGATGTCACGTTCGAGAGCGAGTTCAATCGCTTCACGAACCCTCCCAACGCGGTCAGCGTCGAGCGCGTCACGGGCATGCGCGTGCACGCGCTGGGCAGCGTCAGCCGGCCTTACGTGACACCGGGCTGGAGTTTCACGCCGAAGTTGATCTTCAATGCCGCGTCTTACTCGCTCGATCACGCGCTGGGCAACGTCGACGCCACGGCGTCGCGCGTGATCCCGACGTTGAGCCTGGACAGCGCCTGGGTTTTCGAGCGTGGCACGCGATTTTTCGGCCGCGCCGTGCGCCAGACGCTGGAGCCGCGCCTGCTCTACGTCAACACGCCATTCCGCGATCAAACTTCGCTGCCGAATTTCGACTCCTCGGCGAAGGACCTGAATTTCGATTCGGTGTTTACCGAGAACGCCTTTTCGGGCATTGACCGCGTGTCCGCCGCGCACCACCTCACCGCCGGTTTGACCACCCGCGTGCTGGACCCCGACACTGGCGCCGAGGTGCTCCGCCTGGGGCTGGCGCAGCGCTACCTGTTCCGTGACCAACTCATCACGCTGCAGCCCAATGGGTCGGCCGACGTGCCGCTGACGCAGGGTTTGCGCGACCTGTTGCTGTTGGGCTCGACGACACTGGTGCCAAGCTGGGCGCTCAACGCTTCGGTCCAGTACAGCCCCGAAAGCGGCCGCCTGATGCGCTCGGTGGTGGGCATGCGTTATTCGCCCGGCCCGTATCGAACGCTGAGCGCCACCTACCGCCTGACGCGCGGCCTGAGCGAACAGGTTGAACTGGGCTGGCAGTGGCCGATCTATGGCCCCACGCCGGACGAGCCCGGCGGCAGCAGCCGCAGTGTTGGGCCGAGCGGTGCGGCGACGGGGAGTGGCAACTGCCAGGGCAGCTGGTATGCGGTCGGGCGGGTCAACTACAGCACGCTCGACCGGCGCATCATCGATGCCGTGGCCGGGCTCGAATACGACGCCGGCTGCTGGATCGGTCGCGTGGTTGCCGCGCGCACTTCCACCGGCCTGAGCGAGGCCACCACCCGCCTCGCGGTGCAGTTGGAACTCGTCGGCCTGTCCCGGCTCGGCACCAACCCGCTGCAGGTGTTGAAGGACAATGTTCTGGGATACCGGCTGCTGCGCGACGACCGCGCACTGGTCCAACCGTTGAGTACCTATGACTGAATTTCTCGCTGATGGTGTGGCCCGGGCTCGCGATGCCAGCCGAGTCGCTTGCGCTGTTGCGCTGTGTCTTTGCGCCGCTGCCGGGCAGGCCCAAACCGCGACCGCGCCTTCTTCCGGTGGCCGTGCGGCGGCCGTCGCCGGCAACGCCGACTTCATTGTGGTGGTGGTCAACCAGGAACTCGTGACGAATGCCGAGTTGCAGGGCCGACTCGTCCGCATCCGGGAAGAGGCCGAGCGCAACAAGACCGCCTTGCCCCCCGCCGCCGATCTGCGCAAGCAGGTGCTCGATGCGCTCATCGACGAACGCGTTCAGATCACGAACGCGCGCGAGACGGGCCCCAAGATCGATGAGGCCGAACTCGACCGCGCCGTGATGAACGTGGCCGTGCAAAACCAGATGACGATGCCGCAGTTGCGTGCCCGCCTGCAGCAGCAAGGCCTGGCCTACGGCACGTTTCGCAACAACGTTCGTGACCAACTCCTGACCGAGCGGGTGCGCGAGCGCGAAGTGAACCAGCGCATCCGGGTCGGAAGCGACGAGGTCGACGCCTTGATCGAGAAGCGCCGCGTTGCGGCCGGCATGACACCGCAGGTCAACATGGCGCAGATTCTCGTCACGGTGCCCGAAGGCGCAACCGTCGAGCAGGTCGCGGAACGACGTGCGCGCGCCGAGGCTGCGCTGGCCCGCGTGAAGGCTGGTGAATCGTTTGAAGCCGTCGCGCGCGAGATCTCGGAGGATGGCAACAAGGCGCAAGGCGGCGTCATCGGCCTGCGCCCGGTTGATCGATTGCCCGATCTGTTCGTGGAGTTCGTGCGCAACATGAAGCCCGGCGACGTCGGTTCGGCGCTGTTGCGCAGCGGGGCTGGCTTCCATGCCATCAAGCTTGTGGAACGAAACAACGGCGCTGCGTTCACGGTTCAACAAACGCGTGCGCGGCACATCCTCCTGCGCGTGTCGCCGCAGCTGACTGCTGGGGCGGCGGGCCAACGGCTGATCGAATTCAAGCGCCAGATCCAGGGCGGTGCCAAGACCTTCGAGCAACTCGCACGCGACAACTCCGAAGACGGCTCGGCAGCGCAAGGTGGTGACCTTGGCTGGACTGCTGCCGGCACCTTCGTCCCCGAATTCGAGGTCGCGATGAACGCGTTGCCGCTGAATGGACTGTCAGAGCCGCTGGTGTCGCGTTTTGGCGTGCACCTGATCCAGGTGATGGAGCGGCGCCAGGTGGCACTTGACCTGAAGCAGCAGCGCGAACAGGCGCGCAACATCTTGCGCGAGCAGCGTTTCGAGGAAGCCTATCTCGACTGGCTTCGTGACCTGCGCGGCCGCGCCTACGTCGAAATGCGAGAAGCGCCACTGTGAGCGGCGCTCACCGCTCGTGGGTTGACGCGGCGTGAAACACATTGCGCGCAAGCGCTTCGGCCAGCACTTTCTCACCGACGGTTCGGTGATCGACGCCATCGTCGACGCAATCAACCCGAAGCCTGGCGAGGTGGTTGTCGAGATCGGTCCGGGCCTCGGCGCGATGACCAAGCCGCTGGTGGCGCGCTGCGGCGCCCTCACCGTCATCGAACTCGACCGCGACCTGGCGCAGCGGCTGCGCCGCACGACCGAACTGACGGTGATCGAAGCCGACGCCTTGAATGTGGATTTCGGAGCGCTTGCTCGCGAGCGGGGACAACGGCTGCGGGTCGTCGGGAACCTGCCGTACAACATCTCCACGCCGATCCTGTTCCACCTGCTCGGCGCGGTGGAACATGTGGCCGACCAGCACTTCATGTTGCAGAAAGAAGTGGTCGAACGCATGGCGGCAGCGCCTGGGTGCAAGGACTATGGCCGCCTGAGCGTGATGCTGCAGTGGCGGTATCACATCGAGTCGGTGCTCGATGTCTCCGCGCAGGCCTTCGACCCACCGCCTCGGGTTGAGTCGGCCGTAGTGCGCATGTTGCCCTTGCCGGTGGTGCCGGCAATCGACTCCGCGCTGCTGGCCGAGCTGGTTCGGGTGGCGTTTTCGCAGCGCCGCAAATTGTTGCGCCACACGCTGGGGCGCTGGCTGGAAGAGCGCCAGTTCGCTGGCGAATTCAACGTTCAGCGGCGAGCCGAAGAAGTGCCTGTGGCTGAATACCTCGCACTGGCGGCCGAGTTGCCAGCGGCCGCTCGGCCTGCAGGCATCACGCCCGCTGACTGAGCCTCATGCGGCGTTGAGCCACATCGCCGTGTCGAATGCGCTGCTCATCATCGGCATGTTCATGCCGAAGTTCAGGCTCGCCGCGCCTTTGGGCAAGGGCCTCGCCGGCTTTTCGGCCACCACTGGCGGTACCACCACATCGGTAGCCCGCTCCCATGAACTGAGTTCCTGAGAGCGGGCTACTGAAAAGAATAGAAACACCTGAATGGGACTTTTCGCTCGGCCCAGAAGTCTGCCGCGTCGCGGAACACGTCGAGAAGTTGCTCGCGGGCTTCGCGGTCGAACCGGGGGTTGTCGGGCAGCTGTTCCAGAACCACCACGAAGCCGAGCTGTGCACCTGCCTTGTGAACGAGGTCGGTCATGCAGTCGTACAGCGCGTCGAGGTTCTTGCCGAAATGCGCCGGGAAGGTGAAGGCCTGCGCGATGCTCTCGAAAACATCCTGTTTGGACTGGGCTGCCGTCAGATTGGCGTACAGGAAGTGCTGGCTGGCGTGTTCGGCAGCCTGCATCAGGTCTTCGACGCGGAATGCGCGGATCGATTGGACGATGTTTGGACGGACTGTCTGCAAAAGCATGGTCGCGTTCCTCCTTGGGTCAAAAATTAGCCAGAAAACAGGACAACCTGATCGCCTGCGGGGCGCTCAAGGAACGATTCTTTGAAATGTCGCGTAGTGGTCACCGGTGTAGAAGCAGGCCTCCGGGGCCGTCTGCGGCTTGCCTCCGCACACGATTCGACGCGCACCACGGTTGCGTGCACCCGGCGTCGGCACCGTGTACTCGTGGTAAAAACCTTGTGGCTTGGCCGGCAACACACGTTCGCGGTTGCCAAAAACCACGCCGTCTTTCTGGCTCTTGAACGGGCCGCCGGCCTGGATCAGACCGTCGACGGTGCGCACTTCGGGCGGCAATTGCGCCATCGAGACGGTTGTCGGCGCCTCATCCCTGGCGTGCGCTGCACCAAAAAACAGCACCAACCCCGCCATCGAGACAAGCAGCCCCATCTTGCGCAGAGCTTGCCACCGCAGTGGCCGACCAGAGAAAGACACGGGAAATCCCTAAAGCCAGAATCCTCGATGTTATCGAATCGGCCCGGAAATCTCAAGTCGCCGCCTCAATTTGGGGCAGTGAAATGGACGAATTAGTTTGCGCACACTTTCAATTTTGTCTTGTTAGATCGAGACTGAGGTTCTCAAATAGAAATGTGACGACATTTCTTCAATCGTCTCGATGCGCCGAGATGGCCATCGGGTTTCCCCGGTCAATGCAAAATGCACTCAATCCGGCATCGTCGGCCTCTGTGTCGGCAGACGCCGACTGCAGCAATTAGCGAGCAGCGTTCGCGTCGGCGACTGTTAGCGCCGTCATGTTGATGATGCGGCGCACGGTGGCCGACGGCGTCAGGATGTGCACCGGCTGGGCCGCGCCAAGCAGCACGGGCCCGATCGCAATGCCGCCCCCGGCTGCCGTTTTCAACAGGTTGTAGCTGATGTTGGCGGCGTCGATGTTCGGCAGCACCAGCAGGTTGGCTTCGCCAGTCAGCGGGCTGTCTGGCATCAACTTCTTGCGGTAGCCGGCGTCGAGCGCGGTGTCGCCATGCATCTCGCCGTCGACTTCGAGCCAGGGCGCCTGTCGCTGCAGCAAGGCCAGCGCGTCACGCATCTTGATCGCCGAGGGCTGGTTGCTGGAGCCGAAATTGCTGTGCGAGAGCAGCGCGGCCTTGGGCTGAAGGCCGAAGCGCATCATTTCCTCCGCCGCCATGACGGTGATCTCGGCCAGCTGTGCGGCCGTCGGGTCGTAGTTAACATGGGTGTCGACCAGCATGACCTGGCGCCCCGGCAGGATCAGCCCGTTCATGCAGGCGTAGGTCTGGGTGCCTTCGCGCTTGCCGATCACCTGATCGATGTAGTGCAGGTGCAGCGCAGTTGTGCCCCAGGTGCCGCACAGCATGCCGTCGACCTCGCCCGACTTCAGCAGCATTGCGGCGATCAGCGTCAGGCGCCGGCGCATTTCGATCTTCGCGAGTTGCACGGTCACGCCCTTGCGTTCCGTCATGCGGTGGTAGCTCTGCCAGTAGTCGTGGAAACGGTGGTCGTTCGCGGTGTTGACCAGGTCGTAGTCTTGCCCGGCGGCCAGCCGCAACCCGAACTTCTCGATGCGTTGCGCGATCACCTCGGGCCGGCCGATCAGCGTCGGCCGCGCCAGGCCTTCGTCGACCACCACTTGCACCGCGCGCAGCACGCGCTCTTCTTCACCTTCGGCGTAGGCCACGCGCTTGTTCGGGGCGCGTTTGGCCATCGTGAAGATCGGCTTCATCGTCGTGCCCGAGGCGTAGACAAAGGTCTGCAGTTTCTCGCGGTAGGCGTCCATGTCCTGGATCGGCCGTGCGGCCACGCCGGAGTCGGCGGCGGCCTTCGCCACGGCAGGCGCGATGCGCATCATCAGGCGCGGGTCGAAGGGCTTGGGGATCAGGTTGTCGCGCCCGAAGCCCTGCGCCTCACCGCCATAGGCCGCCGCCACGCGTTCATTCTGCTCGGCCTGGGCCAGTTCGGCGATGGCGTGCACGGCCGCGATTTCCATCTCGATGGTGATCGTGGTGGCGCCTGAATCGAGCGTGCCGCGGAAGATGTACGGGAAACACAGGACGTTGTTGACCTGGTTCGGGTAGTCGCTGCGGCCGGTGGCGATGATGGCGTCGCTGCGCACCTCTTTCACCTCTTCCGGCAGGATCTCCGGCGTCGGGTTGGCGAGCGCGAAGATGATCGGGTTCGGCGCCATCGAGGCCACCATGGGCTTCTTCAGCACACCGCCCGCCGACAGGCCGAGGAAGATGTCAGCGCCGCCCATCACCTGTGCCAGCGTGCGCAGTTCGGTCTTTTGCGCGAAGCCGATCTTGTCGGCGTCCATCAGCTCGGTGCGGCCTTCGTAGACCACGCCGGCCAGGTCGGTGACCCAGATGTTCTCGCGCGGCAGGCCCAGCTTGACCAGCAGGCCAAGGCACGCCAGCGCCGCCGCGCCTGCGCCCGAGGCCACCAGCTTGACGTGCCTGATGTTCTTGCCAGCGACCTTCAGGCCGTTCAGGAACGCCGCGCCGACCACGATGGCCGTGCCGTGCTGGTCGTCGTGGAACACCGGGATCTTCATGCGC
>CANJKD010000032.1 GCA_947474415.1 Burkholderiales bacterium
CATTGAGCATGATGGAACGGCAGCTTCAAACCCTTTATGGGGCGCGTCCGGCTTTTTACTGGCATCCTCTTCCCTCGTGAAACCCATGAATCAAATGTCAAATATTGGAAGCACGCTGAAAGACGAGCTGCACATCCCCGACACGCAGAGCGCGCGCGACGAGCGCCACCTGGCGATCCAGCGCGTGGGTGTGAAGAGCGTGCGTTACCCGCTGCAGCTGAGCATCGGTGGCGTTGCGTCGCCGACCGTCGGGCTGTGGGATCTCGACGTGGCGCTGCCGGCCGAGCAGAAGGGCACGCACATGTCGCGCTTCGTCGCCTGGCTCGATGCGCTCGATGCGCCGCTCGATGCGTCATCGCTGCGCACCCAGTTCGCGGTGATGCTCGACAAGTTGCATGCAGATGAAGGCCGCATCGAAGCGAGCTTTCCGTTCTTCCTGCGCAAGCGCGCACCCGTGACCGGCGTGCAGAGCCTGCTCGAATACCAGGGCCGCTGGATCGCCGAGGCGCGCGCCGGCGTGCGCACCATCCAGGCCGAGGTCACCGTGCCGGTCAAGTCACTGTGCCCGTGCTCGAAGGAAATCTCAGACTACGGCGCGCACAACCAGCGCTCGCACGTGACGATCCGGGTCGAACTGCTGGCCAACATCGAATGGTCTGAGTTGGTGCGGTTTGCAGAAGACTCTGCGTCGAGCGAGATCTGGCCGATGCTCAAGCGCGCCGACGAAAAGTGGGTCACCGAGCGGGCCTACGAGAATCCGAAGTTCGTCGAAGACATGGTGCGTGACGTGGCGTTGCGTCTGAACGCCGATACTCGGGTCGGGCGCTACAGCGTTGACATCGAGAACTTCGAATCGATCCACGCGCATTCGGCCTACGCACGGATCGAGCGTCAGTAGCCGCCCACTGCGGATCGAGCACGTTCAGTCGTCACTGGCCGTCAAACCGAGCAGTCGCGCGTCGCCGCGGCCCTGTCGCACCAGC
This sequence comes from Burkholderiales bacterium, assembly GCA_947474415.1. Lineage (GTDB taxonomy): Bacteria > Pseudomonadota > Gammaproteobacteria > Burkholderiales > Burkholderiaceae_C > LMDS01. Next base: position 984 of record CANJKD010000032.1, read on the forward strand.
ACCGGCGGCTCACTGGTGAGGTCGATCACGGTGGTCGGCTGCATCGGGCAGGCGCCGGCGTCCACGACGGCCTGGATGCGCTTCTGGAAGTGTTCACGGATCTCGTGCGGGTCGTTCATAGGCTCGGTCCCGCCGGGCGCGATCAGCGTCGTGGCGATCAGCGGCTGGCCCAGCAGTTCGAGCAATGCCTGCGTCACCGCATGGGCAGGCACCCGCAGGCCAATGGTGCGGCGTGACGGGTGCGAGAGGCGCCGCGGCACCTCCTTCGTCGCTTCGAGAATGAAGGTGAACGGCCCCGGCGTGCCGAGCTTGAGCAGCCGGTACTGCTTGTTGTCGACGCGCGCATAGCTGGCCAGTTCGCTCAGGTCGCGGCACAGGAGCGTCAAATGGTGTTTGTCGTCGACACCGCGAATGCGGCGCAGGTTTTCGGCGGCCGTCCTGTCGTCGAGGTGGCAAACCAGCGCATAGCTTGAATCGGTGGGAATGGCCGCGATGCCACCGGCATTCAGGATCTGTACTGCCTGCTTCAGCAGCCGCGCCTGCGGGTTTTCGGGGTGGACTTCGAAGTACTGCGACATGGTGTCATTGTCGCGCCGGCGTGGCCCTGAGGCATGGCCCCGGAGCCAGCGCGCGGGTCCTTCAGGCCGGCTGCAAGATGTGCGCCTCCAGCGCGTCCCACACCGGCTTCAACGCGGCCGGCAGGGCCGGCAGCTTGCCGAGGTCGACATGGCTTTCCTCGGGGCTGTGGAAGTCGCTGCCGCGCGAAGCGAGCAGGTCGAATTCGAGCGCCGTCTCGGCGTAGCGCACGGCCTCGGCCGAGCTGTGGCTGCCGGTCACCACCTCGACGCCGCGCCCACCGTGGGCGATGAACTCGGTGAACAGCGCGTACTCTTCGTTCGCGGTAAAGCGGTAGCGTGCCGGGTGGGCGATGACGGCAAGGCCACCCGCGTCGACGATCCAGTGCACCGCATCGCGCAGGCTGGCCCAGCGGTGCGGTACATAGCCGGGCTTGCCTTCGACGAGGTACTTGCGGAATACCGCCTGCGTGTCGGCGCAGACCTTGCTCTCGACCAGGAAGCGCGCGAAGTGGGTGCGCGAAATCAGCTCCGGGTTGCCGACGTATTTCAGTGCGCCCTGGTACGCATCGCGAACACCGGCCCGGGCCAGCCCGTCCGACATCGCCACCGCCCGCGCGTGGCGCCCGCCGCGCGTGGCGGCCAGCCCGTCGCGCAATGCGGCGTTGTCGATGTCGAAGCCCAGCCCGACGATGTGTACGGTGGTGTCGGCGAAGGTCACCGAAATCTCGCAGCCGCTGAGCCAGGGCAGGCCAACGGCCGCAGCGGCATTGCGGGCGCGCAACTGTCCGGCCAGTTCGTCGTGATCGGTCAGGGCCCAGAGTTCGACACCGTTTGCTTTGGCGCGTTCGGCCAGGGCCTCGGGTTGCAGGGTGCCGTCGGAAATGACGGAATGGCAGTGCAGGTCAGCGTTCATCCAGCTCGCAGGAATATTCACTTTTTGATTGTAGGCAAGCCCCGCCAAGCGAGCCGCGAGCAGGCCTATTCGCCAGGCCGGGCGTTCGTGCCTATTTGGCGATCGCCGCCGCGCTCTCGACCACCATCTGCACCCGCTCGCGGCCGTTGTAATCGTCCACGCTCAGCCGGTAGGCGATGCGCACGCGCGCAGGCACGGGCTCGCTGTGGCCGAACCAGATCGCGTCGCGCAGCGTGGCGGCGCGCGGCTCGTCGACGAAGCGCAGCGCGAGCTTCAGGTGCTTCTCGCCGACCAGCCGCTGCGAGACCACGTCGACCTCGTCGGTGAACACAGGCGGCTCGAAGGCCTGGCCCCAGACCTGCGCGTCGAGCGTGCGCACGGTCTCGGCGTTGTGGTGCTCCAGGCCGAGCGGGCCGTCGGTGAGCAGCGTGCGGGCGAGCGTGGCGGCGTCCAGCCATTCGCTGGCGACGCGCTGCAAGGCCGCATCGAAGGTCGTGAAGTGGGCTTCTTCGATGGTGCAGCCCGCCGCCATCGCGTGGCCGCCAAAGCGCTTCAGCACCTCGGGCTCGCGCTTCGCCACCAGGTCGAGCGCGTCGCGCAGATGAAAGCCGGGGATCGACCGGCCCGAGCCCTTCAGCAAGCCGTCTTGCCCGCGCGCGAACACGAAGGTGGGCCGGTGAATGCGGTCTTTCAGGCGCGACGCGACGATGCCGACCACGCCCTCATGGAAGCCCGCATCGAAGAGGGCCAGCGCGCTGGGCGTGCCCAGCCGCCCGCCTTCGCGCGCCAGCAGCGCTTCGAGCGTGGCCTCGGCCTGCTCGCGCATGCCGGCTTCCACGTCGCGGCGTTCGCGGTTGATCGCGTCGAGTGTTTTTGCCAGCTCGGCGGCGCGTGCCGGGTCGTCCGTCAGCAGGCACTCGATGCCCAGCGTCATGTCGGACAGCCGCCCGGCCGCGTTGATGCGCGGCCCGAGTGCGAAACCGAAGTCGAAGCCGCTGGCGCGCCGGGCATCGCGGCCCGAAGCGCTGAACAGCGCGGCCACACCGGGCTGCATCTGGCCGGTGCGGATGCGGCGCAGGCCTTGTGCGACGAGGCGGCGGTTGTTGGCGTCGAGCTTCACCACGTCGGCCACCGTGCCGAGCGCCACGAGGTCGAGCAGCGTGTCCAGGCGCGGCTGGGGCGGTCGAAGGTCGCCCGCGTCCGCGCACGGGTTCAGCAGGGCGCCCGCATTCGCGGACGAGTGTGGCGCGAACACGCCGCGCTCGCGCTGTTCGGCGCGCAGCGCCAGCAGCACGTAGAACATGACGCCGACGCCCGCCAGGTTCTTGCTCGCGAAGCCGCAGCCGGGCTGGTTCGGGTTCACGATCACGTTCGCATCGGGCAGCACGATGGCGTCGGCAACGAGCGCGGGAAGGTGGTGGTCGGTGACGAGCACGGCCAGGCCCGATGCCCGTGCATGCGCCACGCCGGCCAGGCTGGCGATGCCGTTGTCCACCGTCACCAGCACGTCGGGCCGGCCGGCCATCGCCAGGTCGACGATGGCCGGCGTGAGGCCGTAGCCATGCACCGCGCGGTCGGGCACCACGTAGTGCAGCGTGCCCGGCGCGGCGCCCAGCAGGGCCAGCCCGCGCAGCGCCACGGCGCAGGCGGTGGCGCCGTCGCAGTCGTAGTCGGCCACGATGCAGATGCGTTGGCGGGCGGCGATCGCATCGGCCAGGAAACGGGCCGCCGCCTGCACGCCGAGCAGGCCGGCGGGCGGCAGCCAGCGCCGCATGTCGTCGTCGAGTTCGACCGGCGTGCGCACGCCACGGCCGGCGAACAGGCGCGCGAGCAGCGGTGAGATGCCGGCCTGTTCGAGCGCCCAGACGGCGCGCGGCGGTGCGTCGCGAAGCTTGATCTGGAGGGCGCCGGGTGCTGCGGCGGGTGCTGCTTGGGCCATCAAAGTGCCTCCAGAACGGTGTGCGGCGGGCTCACCTTCCAGCGCCCGCTGACGCGCTGCAGCAGCGATTGCGGCAGCGCCTCGAAGCGCTGCGCGCTGCGTTCACCGCAGAGTGTGAGCGTGGACTGCCGGCCTGGCGACACCGCGGCGCGCAGTTGCATCAGCGGGCCGGCGTCGAGCGCGTGCCAGGCATCGGCCCAGGCGGCCCAGTCGTCGGCGAGCAACGGCTCGCGCAGCGTGTCATCAATCACCACCGCGCTCCCGTCGGCCGGTTGAAAACGCCCGCAGCCGCTGAGCCAGAACGAGTTGATGGTCAGCGCGCCACGCGCCTCGCGCTCGGTGTTGATGGCGTGCGGGTAGAGCAGCAACTGAAGCTCGCTTTGCAGGCGCCGCACCAGCTTCGCGCCGGGTCGCGCGCCGGGCTCCACGCGCATCCAGCGCTCCACGTTGCGGCCGATGACGCGATCAAGCGAAGCACATGGCAGGTCGGCCAGGCTCTCGTGCGCCGCGTACCAGCGCAGCGGCGCGCCCCATGCCAACGTGAAGCCTTCGCTTTCGAACAAGTCGCGCACAGCGTGGAAGGCCGCGCGCGATTCGACTTCGGTGAGCGCCAACGCGTTCGGATCGACGAGCGTGACGTGATCGCGCCCCACATGCCAGTGCACCGGCGTGACCAGGCCCCAGGCGCGGTCACGCACCTCGATGCCGTCGGCTTGCGCCGCGCGGGCCGCGAACGGCAGGTTACCCGCTTCGGCGTGCCAGCCCCAGGCGGCAGCCAGCGCGCGCTCGTGTGGCGGTGTTGGCGTGAACGGGTCGGCCTCGTCGCGTGCGGTCGGCGTCAGGCGCGACAACAACCAAGCCAGGTTGGGCAGGGCGAGGTCGTGCACGACCTGCGAGGCCGCGTCCGACAGGGCCGACGCGAACGGGATCAAGAGGTGCATGTGGCCGATTATCCGGGGCCGGCGACGGCCACGCCACGCAGGGTCGCTGACGTGCCGTCCTGTAGCATCCCGTCCCCATGAACTGGCCCTATGAACTGCAGATCGGATGGCGCTATACCCGTGCGGGCCGCGCCGGGCGCAGCAATGGCTTCATCTCGTTCATCTCGGGCGTGTCGATGCTCGGCATCGCGCTCGGCGTGGCGGCGCTGATCATCGTGTTGTCGGTGATGAACGGCTTCCGCAAGGAGGTGCAGGACCGCATGCTGTCGGTGATCCCGCACATCGAACTCGCGGCGGCGAATGGCGATGCGCTGCCCGACTGGCACGCCACTGCGGCGCAGGCGCGTGCCGACCCGCAGGTCGGCGCACAAGTCAGCGGCGCAGCGCCCTTCGTGGCCGCACAGGCGCTGATCGCGCGCGGTGACGAGCTGCGCGGCGCCATCGTGCGCGGCATCTCGCCGAACGACGAAGCCACGGTGACTGACATCGCCGCGAAGCTGAAAGACACCACGCTCGCGCGCCTTGTGCCCGGCGGCTGGGGCGTCATGCTGGGCATCGAGCTGGCGCGTACGCTCGGCGTGCGCGAGGGCGACAAGGTGACCGTGATGGCGCCCGGTGGCCAGGTCACGCCGGCCGGCGTGGTGCCGCGCCTGAAGCAGCTCACGGTGGTCGGCACCTTCGACGCCGGCCACTACGAATACGACAGCACGCTTGCGCTGGTGCATGTGGAAGACGCGGCCAAGCTGTTTCGCGTCGAAGGGCCGACCGGCGTGCAACTCCGCATCAGCAACGTGAACGATGCACGCGATGTCGCGGCGCAACTCGCGCGCAGCCTCGGGCCCACGCTGCGCGTGACCGACTGGACCCACACGAACCGCAACTGGTTCGCCGCCGTGCAGCTCGAAAAACGCCTGATGTTCATCATCCTGACGCTGATCGTCGCGGTGGCAGCGTTCAATCTCGTCTCGACGCTGGTGATGACGGTGACCGACAAGCGCGCTGACATCGCCATCCTGCGCACGCTCGGGGCCAGCCCGCGCTCGGTGATGGGCATCTTCATGGTGCAGGGCGCGCTGTCGGGCGTGATCGGCACGCTGGCCGGCGTGGCCTTCGGGCTGCTGGTGGCGTTCAACGTCGGGGCCATCGTCGGCTTCATCGAGACGGCCTTGCGGGTGAGCTTCCTGCCGCCCAGCGTCTACCTGATCAGCCACATGCCCAGCGAACCGCAGAGTGCCGACGTCGTGCCCATCGTGGTGATCTCTTTGCTGCTGTCGTTCATTGCCACCATCTACCCAAGCTGGCGTGCCAGCCGGGTGCAACCGGCGCAGGCCTTGCGCTATGAATGAGTTTCCGCAGCGCGTGCCGGGACCGGGCGAGTTGGTGATCGACGCGCGCGGCCTGCACAAGCGCTTCACCGAGGGCAGCGGCGATGACACGCTCGACGTGCACGTGCTGCAAGGCGTGGACCTGGCGGTGAACCGGGGCGAGACGGTCGCCATCGTCGGCGCCTCGGGCTCAGGCAAGAGCACGCTGCTGCACCTGCTGGGCGGGCTGGAAGCTCCCACCCAAGGCAGCGTGCAGCTCGCAGGCCGGGACTTCGCACCGATGAACGCCGCGCAGCAAGGCGAATGGCGCAACGCCCAACTCGGTTTCGTCTACCAGTTTCATCACCTGCTGCCCGAGTTCAGTGCGCTCGACAACGTGGCGATGGTGCTGCGGATTCGCCGCATGCCGAAGCCCGAAGCGCGGGCCGCAGCGCGAGCGGTGCTCGCGCAGGTGGGCCTGGCCGATCGCACGCGGCACCGGCCTTCGCAGCTCTCGGGCGGCGAGCGTCAGCGGGTCGCGATTGCCCGAGCTCTGGCCGGCAACCCGGCCTGCGTGCTGGCCGATGAGCCGACCGGCAACCTCGACCGCGAGACCGCCGACGGCGTGTTTGCGCTGATGCTGGCGATGGCGCGCGAACAGGGCATGGCCTTCGTGCTGGTCACCCACGACGAGGCGCTTGCGGCGCGTTGCGACCGGGTGTTGCGCCTGAAGCTCGGCCGCCTGGTGGGCTGACAAAGCTCGGTTGACTATCCCCGGCTGACCCGGTCGCGCCCGGCACGTTTCGATGCGTACAGCGCGGCGTCGGCGCGGGCAATCAAGCTGGACGCATCGTCGCCCTGCTGCAGGCTGGCGACGCCTCCTGAGATCGTCACGCTGAACAGCACGTCTCGCATGTTGCGGTGGCGGATCTTCATGGCCTTGGTGCGCAGGCGCACCGCCTCGGCAAGCTTGGCACCGATCATCGATCGAGCTTCCGCCCAACAGCAGCGCGAACTCTTCGCCGCCGTAACGTGCCGCTGCTTGCCTGTCGTTTGAAATCGAGCTGCGCAGCACCGCGCCCACGGCCTGGATCACACGGTCACCGATCACGTGGCCGTGCGTGCCGTTGACCTTCTTGAAGTGGTCGATGTCGAGCATCACCAGGCAATGAGACTGGCCCAACGCAGCCGGCTGGCTGATGAGCGCCTGCAACTGCTCATCGAAGCCCTTGCGGTTCAGGATACCGGTCAGCGGGTCGAGCAATGCCTCGCTGCCGGCACGGGCGCCGGTCTGCCAAGCCGACTGCGCAATGCCGCTCAGCACCCGTTGCAATTCGCTCCTGATGCGGCGCATGGCGGCTTCGTCGGCCGGCACCACGTGCTCCTGGAACAGGCGCAAGGCGGTCGGGTCGTCGATGGCGGCCTTTGCAGCGAGTAGCGCATCAAGGGCCATCGCCAGCCGGGGGTTCAGCCCGGCAACATATTCGTACCAGAGCGTGAAAGTGATCGGGTTGAGCGCTGCTTCATGGCGGCCCAGGTGGCCGAGCGCGACGCGCAGGAATTCCGCGCTTGGGTCTTTGGCTTCGGTGTAACGCATGAGTCTCTCCAACGCATGGCGCCGATCTTCGACGACGCTTCACCTGTCAAGGTTAACGTTGCGCACCGTCACTGAGCAATGCCATCGTCGCGGGGTGGCGCCGCATGTAGGCGGCGGCATACGAACACACCGGGTTCACCGCCAGGCCCTGCGCCTGCGCGTGGTCGATGGCGGCTTGCACCAAGGCCCCGGCGATGCCTCGGCCGGTCAGGTGCGGCGCCACTTCGGTGTGCACGATGGCCATCACCCCGCCCTGCAACCGGTAGTCGGTCACACAGGTTTTCCCGTCGACGAGGGCCTGGAAGCGTTGCTGCCCGGCCAGGTGCTCGATGACGAGGTTCATCGCCGGCCGGCCGGTTGAAGCGCGGGGCAGCTCACGCGTCGTTCAGGCGCTTCGGCGTGATCTCGATCGAACGCGTGCCGTCGCCCACCCACAGGGTGCCGTCCTGCACGCTGATCTGCAATTGCATGCCGCGCTGAGCGATGGCGGCCAGTGCCTGGCTTTGGACCGCCTCGATCTGCCAGACCTCGATGTTGCGGGCCCGCGTGATGCGGGTCTTGATGCCTTCCCACCAGATCGGCGTGCCGGGCGCGTAGCTGAAAACGCTGACCTTGTCGGCGCGGCCGCTGGCCTTCATCAGCCGCTTCTCGTCGGGCTGGCCGACTTCGATCCAGTGCCGGATGCGGCCGGTCAGGTCGCGGTGCCACAACTCGGGCTCGTCCACGTCCCACAGGCCCTTGCCGAATTCGAGCGTCCCGTGGTCGGTGTCGGCGGGTAGGTTCAGGGCCAGTGCGAGCAGGCGGACCATCATGCGTTCGTCGGTTTCTGACGGGTGCCGGGCGAGCGTGACGTTGTGGTCGACATAGACGTTGCGGTCCATGTCGGCGATCTGCAGGCTGGCTTTGAAGATGGTGGCCTTGAGTGCCATGGAGGAGTCGCGGTGGGCGCGGTGAATGGTCGGGTGGACCACGGGACGCGCGATTAGACCAGAGCAGCGACTGGGCCTCGCGCTGCCTGACGCCGGATGCGCCGGATTCGCCCGACAATCGGGTTCACGCAACCTGCGAAAGCACCTCGATGAGCATGAAGAAAACCGACATTGAAAAGAACAAGAACATGAAGATCGACTGCAAGATGAAGTCTGTCGGCGTGCCCGGCCGCTTTGGCCAGGGCGCGGCGGGTGTGGTCGACAAGCGCGACCAGCGCCGCATCGACAGCGCCGCCGGTCTGGTGCCGTTTGCCTGCAAGCTACCGGCCGACCTCGTGAAGAGCTTGAGCGCACGCGCCGCCGGTCATGAGGGCGGGGTCAACGCCTTTGTCGCGCAGGCGCTGGAACGGGCACTCGCCGTCGCGGCTGGCGGTTCCTGAGGGGCAAGCCCATGGCAGCCCCCGAGTTCGACCTGTTCGTGATCGGCGCCGGCAGCGGCGGTGTGCGTGCCTCGCGCATGGCGGCACAGCGTGGTGCGCGTGTCGCGGTCGCCGAAGACGCGCCGCTCGGCGGCACCTGCGTCAACCTGGGCTGCATTCCGAAGAAGCTCTACGCCTACGCATCGCACTTCGCAGAGGCGTTCGAAGAGTCGCATGGCTTCGGCTGGTCCGGCCCCGCGCCGAGCTTCGACTGGAACCTGCTGAAGGCGAACCGCGCCCGCGAGATCAGCCGTTTGAATGGCATCTACGGCAAGCTGCTGCTCGACGCTGGCGTGACGGTGCTGGACGGGCGTGCGCGAATCGTTGGCGCGAACGAGGTCGAGGTGAATGGCCGCGTCCACCGCGCCACGAACATCCTGGTGGCCACCGGGGGCCGGCCGGTGGTGCCGGTGCTGCCGGGCCATGAACTGGCAATCACCTCGAACGAGGTCTTCGATCTGGCCGAGTTCCCGCGCCGCCTCGTGGTGGTGGGCGGTGGTTACATCGCCTGCGAATTCGCGTCGATATTCCGCGGCCTGGGCGCGCAGGTGACGCAACTCCACCGCGGCGAACAGGTGCTGCGTGGCTTCGAC
>CANJKD010000033.1 GCA_947474415.1 Burkholderiales bacterium
GGTAGTCGCCGTGCTCGGGCGTGCCCGGGGCTGCGTCCGGCACGGCCGGGGGCAGCGCCACGTTCAGCACCAGGTTTTCGATGCGGATGCCCCACTGGCCCGGGCGGTACAGGCCGGGCTCGATGGAGGTGATCATGCCGGGCTCCATCGCCATGTGAGGCTCGGGCACGGCCTTCGAGATGCTTTGCGGCCCTTCGTGCACGTTCAGGAAGTAGCCCACGCCGTGGCCGGTGCCGTGCCCGTAGTCGAGGCCGTGTGCCCAGAGCGGCGCGCGGGCGATGGCGTCGAGCATCGGCGACAGCGTGCCGCGCGGGAAGCGCGTGCGGCTTAAAGCCAGCGTGCCCTTCAGCACCAGCGTGTAGTCGCGCTGGTGCTCGGGGGTGATGCTGCCGATCGGCCAGACGCGGGTGATGTCGGTCGTGCCGCCGAGGTACTGGCCGCCGGAATCGATCAGGAGCAGGCCGCCTTCACCCGGCTTCACTTCGATCACGGCATGCGATTCGGGCGTGGCGTGGTAGTGCGGCATCGCACCGTTCGGGTTGAATGCGGCAATGGTGTTGAAGCTCAGGCCGACGAAGCCAGGGCGCTTCGCACGCGCCGCGCTGAGCTTCTCGTCGACGGTCAGCTCGGTGATTCTTTCCCGGCCGAGCGCCGCCTCGAACCATGCGTAGAACTCGCACATCGCCGCGCCATCCTGCGCCATCGCTTCGCGCACATGAGCGGCCTCGGCAGCGGACTTGCGGCTCTTGAACAGCGTGCTCGGGTTGATGGCTTCGACGACGCGAACGCTCACGTTGGCGCGCAGCCCGAAGGTCACGCGCCGCGGGTCGATGAGCAGCACGGCGTCGGTCGGCAACCCGGCCAATGCGGCCAGCGCGGCAGCGGCGTCGGCATAAGGCGCGAGGCGCACGCCGTCTTGCGCCAGCACGGCTTGCAGTTCAGTGGCCACCTTGCCCGCGCCGACGAACAGCGTCACGCCGGCGGCGTCGAGCAGCGCGTGGGCCAGGAATACCGGGTTGAAGTTCACGTCGGCGCCGCGCAGGTTGAAGAGCCAGGCGATGTCGTCGACGGTCGAGATGAAGTGGTGCGTGGCGCCGTGCCTGGCAAACGCCTCGCGCACCATCGCCAGCTTCGCGGCGCGGGCCAGTGGTGCGTGCGGTGCCAGGTGCTCGTAGACCTTCGCTGCCGGCAGACCCGGGCGCTCGGGCCAGACCTCGCCCAGTGCATCGAAGTCGGTGCGCATCAGCACGCCGGCCTTCGCCAGCGTGGCAGCCAGCAACTGCGCTGCCGCGAGGCCGAGCACGCTGCCATCGACGCCCACCGTGGCGCCGGCCGGCACCTGGGCGGCGAGCCACTCCACATGCTGCGTCGAATTGCCGGTGGCGATCTTCACGAGTTCGGTGCCGCTGCCGGCAAGTTCGGCTTCGGCCTGCACCCAGTAGCGGCTGTCGGCGAACACGGCAGCGGTGTCGAGCGTGACGACGAGCGTGCCCATTGACCCCGTGAAGCCCGACAGCCACTGCCGGCCCTGCCAGCGCTCTGGCAGGTATTCGCTCAGGTGCGGGTCGCTCGACGGCACCAGCACGGCGGCGAGGCCATGGCGCTTCAGCGCGTCGCGGACTTTTTCAATGCGCAGGCGGTGGGTTGACGTGCGGGTGTCCATGGCGTGTTCCTTTCAGTCCAGAGCGGCAATTGTCTCGGAGTTCAAGCTGCGGAGTTCGAGCCGGGTTGCAGGTCGCCTTCCAGTTCCTTCAACTGGTCGAGCGCGGCCTGCAGGTCTTCGATGATCTCGGACGCGATCACCTCCGGCGCAGGCAGGTTGTCGCTGTCGGACAGGCTGTCGTCCTTGAGCCAGAACAGGTCGAGGCTGGCCTTGTCGCGGGCCAGCAGTTCGCTGGCGTCATAGCTGCGCCAGCGGCCTTGCGGGTTCGCTTCACTGAACGTGCCCTCGCGCGTCAGGCGGTTGTCGGCCCGGTACAGGCGCACGAACTCGTCGAGGTCGGCGTGCTGCAGCGGGCGCGCCTTGAGCGTGAAGTGCTGGTTCGTTCGCAGGTCGCAGAACCACACGCGCTGCGTGTTCGCCTGGCCGTCGGGCTGCGGTGGTTTGCGATCAAAGAACAGCACGTTCGCCTTCACGCCCCGGGCGTAGAACCGGCCGGTGGGCAGCCGCAGAATTGTGTGCAAGTCGACTTGCTTCAACAACTCGCGGCGCACGGTTTCCCCCGCGCCGCCTTCGAACAGCACGTTGTCGGGCAGCACCACCGCCGCGCGGCCGTGCATCTTCAGGCTGCTGAAGATGTGCTGCACGAAGTTGAGCTGCTTGTTCGAGGTAGTGGCCCAGAAGTCTTCGCGGTGGATGGTCAGCGTCTCCCTGGAAATGTCACCCGTCATCCGACGTGATCGTCACGCTGCTCTTCTTGCCGAACGGCGGGTTCGCCAGGATCACGTCTAACTCGCCATGCTTGCCCGACAGCGCATCGCGCACCTGCACCGGAACGATGTGGGTATCTGCGGCCCCGACGCCGTGCAAGACGAGGTTCATGCATGCCAGCCGCGCCACGCTGTCGACCAGCTCCACGCCGGTCAGCGCCTGCGTGTTCAGGTGCGTGAGCTGTGCCTTGCCCAGCTTGCGCTTGCGCAGTTCGGTGTGCGCCGCCAGCAGGAAGCCGGCGGTGCCGCAGGCCGGGTCGCAAATGGTTTCGCCTGGCTGCAGGTTCATCACCTCGACGATGCCCTGGATCAGCGCACGCGGCGTGAAGTACTGGCCCGCGCCGCCCTTCACGTCTTCGGCGCTCTTCTGCAACAGGCCCTCGTAGGCATCGCCTTTCAGGTCGGTGTCGAGTAGCGACCACTGCTCCTTGTCGATCAGGTCGACGATCAGGCGTTTCAACTTGGCCGGGTCCTGGATCTTGTTCTGCGCCTTGTGGAAGATCACGCCGATCACGCCGTCGGCCTTGCCCAGCGCTTCGAGCGTGTTGTGGTGATGACGTTCGAGTGGGTCGGCGTCGAGCGTCAGCAGCACCGGCCAGTTCCACGGCGCCTCGATGATCGGCTTCTGGTCGAACGGCGGCTTCGTGTTCTCGTCTGCCATCTTCAGGAACAGCAGGAAGGTGAACTGCTCCACGTAGTCGCCATACGAAAGGCCCTCGTCGCGCAGGATGTTGCAGTAGTTCCAGGGTTTCTGGACGTGGGTGGAGGCGTTCATCGGGGGCTCAGGCAATCGACGCTGCGGGCTGGCGTGCCCGAGCCGGCCGTGCCTTCGCACGAGCGGGCGCCAGCTCTTCGCGGACGACCTGGCGTACCGCATCCAGAACAGTGCGTTGCTGGATAAAGGCCAGCAGGGCATCGTTCATCAGGGTCTGGTAGTTGCCGGAACCTGCCTTCTCGACGGCGCTGCGGAAGTATTCGATCACCGTGTTGTCGATCCGAATCGAGATCTTTGTCTTCCCCGGTTTCATCTTGAGGATGGCGCCGCGAGTGGCCTTGGAAAAGTCGATGTCGCGAACGGGATCAGCGGCGGGATTTTTCACACTGGGACCTCGGTGGTTTGTTGGCCTTCCAGGCCGAAATGATGCGGTAGGCGTCTGGCTCGCGATGCGTGTACACGAGGGCGAGCGGGGCGCCAGTGGCGCTCATTCCCAGCGTCACGAACCGCGGCTCGCCGAACGAGTCGGGTCTTCACGGGTCAAGGCGAAGTTGTCGGCCAACACGGTGGCCGCTTCTGAAAAACGCACCCCGTGAGCCTTCGTATTGGCGTCGGCCTTTGCCGGGTCCCATTCGATGTTCGCGTTTGCCATTGTATGGACGAATGTCCTCTGTATCAATGGGCGGGAATGAGCACCCGCGTGGCTGACACCGTACCGTCCTGCGCGAGGTCGGCGGCAGGCTTGGGTCAGCCACGGCGGGCCTTCGTGTCGGCCGCGCGCCGCACGGGGTCGATCAGCTTTTGCAGCCCGGCCGCCGCCATGCCACGCTCGCGCGCGCGGCCGGCACGCAGCGCATCGAACAAGGCGAGCAGCTCGTACAGGGCCGCGTCGCGCTGCGCCGCGCCGGGCACGCAAGGGTGCAACGGCAAGAGGCCCTCGCCCCGCACGGTGCCACCCGCATCGGGCTACACCAGCGGCTCGCGCCCTTCGCCGAACACGCCGGCACGGGCCGGGGCGGCATGTCTCGTGGGCACGCCGGCCCCACCGGCAGCCGCTCGGGTAGGAATGCATACCTGGCACCGTGCAGCGCGAACTCGGCCAGGTTGAGGCGGTTCACCACGGCCGCGCTGTCGAGGTTCGTGCGCGCCTCGGCGGCCGTGGCGCGCGTTGCCACTGCGTAGTCGCCTGGGGCACGGGCACGTGGCTCACGCACGGTGAGCGCGGCCGCTGGCCTGGCCTTGGCGTAGGCGTGCACGATTCCGGCATCGACCAGCAGGCTGGCCGCCAGCCCGCGTTGAACTGCTGCGTGGGCTTCGGAAGCGCTCAGGCCGAGTTGCTTACTGCCTCGTACGTCTCGTAGTCGGCGCCGAGCAGGTTCTCTCGCAGCGTCGAACCCGAATAGGATGTCCGCAGCCGGCCGCGGCGTTGCAGCTCCGGCGTCACCATGTCCGCGAACTCCTCGAAGCAGCCGGGCGTGTAGGTCGCTGCCAACATGAAACCGTCCGCCCCGCCCTTGTCGGCGAAAACCTCCATTCGGTCGACGATGTCGACCGGCGTCCCGACCAGAACCGGCATGCCCATCCCCTGCGCGTAGATCAGCGCAGCTTCCTTGACCGTTACTGGAATCCTGCCCTGGGGATCCTTCGCATAGATGATCGATTCGAACAGGCCCTGAATCCCCGGCACCTCCAGGTTCTGGACGTGCGAGTTCAGGTCCATCTTCGAGAAGTCGAGCCCGAAGTGACCCGAGATCCAAGCTAAGGCGCCTTCGAGCGGGATGCACGACAGCATCCGGTCATACTTGGCCTGCGCCTCGGCTTTCGTCTCGGCGACGACGGTCTGTATCCCATAGATGAACTTGACGCTGCCCGCTTTGCGGTTGAACTTCTTTGTGATCCGGCTGTTGACGTCAGTCACGTACTCGTTCATTCGTTCCACGTTGGGGTGCACCGCGAAGATCGCCTCCGCATGCTTGGCTGCGAAGTCACGGCCGCGCCCCGACGATCCAGCCTGCCAGATCACGGGTCGCCCCTGTGGCGACGGCTCGCAGAAATGCCGGCCTTTAGATTTGAAGTACTTGCCTTGGTGGTCGACGACCTTGACCTTCGCCGGGTCCGCATAGACGCCGGAGGCCTTGTCCGCCACGACCGCACCGGGCTCCCACGAATCCCAGAGCTTGTAGCAAAGCTCCAGGTACTCCTCCATCCTGTCGTAGCGCTCTTCTCTCGGCGTGATGTCTTCGAAGCCGTATGCCTCCCACTCGCTCTTCGAGTAGGAGCTCACGACGTTCCAGGCGACTCTGCCCTTCGAGATGTGGTCCAAGCTCGACAGCAGCCGGCACATCGAGTACGGGTGTACGAACATCGTGGACAGGGTGACGCCGATGCCCAGATGCCGAGTCGCCGCTGCGATGATGGGCACGATGGTGGAAGGCTCGTGCGTCGGGCACTGCACTGCGTACTTCACCGTGTCGTCCGAGTTGCCATCGTGGGTCGAGTAGGGGGCGAGCTCGTCGGCAATGAATACACCGTCGAACATCCCCCTCTCCATGGTGCGACCCATATGCTGCCAGTACTCGACGCTGGAGAAGTGATAGCCGACCTTGTCGCGTTGGTGGCGCCACATGCCCGTGGCATGACTGTTGACGCCGTGCTGGACGAAGCCAAGTAGGTGCAGTTGCTTTACTGTGCTCATGTAGGGTCTCGGTAGTACGTTGGATCGAAGGAGGGCCACCACTCAGGTGGTGGCGGTGTCTTGGCGCACGGCCCTGCCACGCCAGGGACGGATCACGTTGGTCATGAAAGGGCCGACATCGCGCATCGGGTCGTCGAACTGGCATACGATCTTGTCGACGCCCAGTTGCTGCAAGCGCTGCACGCGATCCCGGACCTCACTGAAGCTCCCGATGAGGCCAGCGTCGAGGCCAGAGTTGGAGTCCACCATCTGCTCGTCCGTCAGGTTCGCCCATCCAGCCGCACCGGACGCGTCCATCACACCCCTGAAGAATGCGATCGTCTCGTCGTTGCGCTGCCGAAGCACCTTATGTCGACGAGTGAGGGCCTGCTCCTGGGTCTCCGACGCAATGACAAAGGCATTGAGCGCCACGGTGATCTTTCGACCCCACTGCGCCGCGGCCTGATGCGCTTCAGCGATGTGGCGCTCGAGGCTGTCGTCCGGCGTGCCGTTAAGGAACAGGCAGTCACCCAATTCGCCGTTCAGCTTGGTCGCGCGCGCCGAATGGCCGCTGACCCAGACTTCGGGATGAACGTCGCTGGCGAGGCCAAAGGTTCGCGGCTGCTCCTGGAGATCTATGCGTTTGTTGTCACTCGCAGAACGATGCCCAAAGGCGCCCACGTCCAGGACATCCGCCTCGGCTTTCCCGAGCATGTCAGGGCGGAAGATCCGGTTCATGGTGCGCAGGAACCGGTCTGCCCGGTCGTAGCGACGGCCGTGGTCGAGCCACTCGACATCCGCCAGTTCGAACTCGTCCTTCCACCAGCCGCAGACGATGTTGATCGCCAAGCGACGGCCGGCTACCTTCGTCAGGGTATCGATCATGCGAGCAACCAGAAGCGGTGACCGAAAGCCCGGCTTGATGGCTGCACACAGGCTGATGCGGGCGGTCGTGGCCGCCAAGACCGACACTAGGGTCCAAGCGTCTACGACGCCCACCCGGGGCCCATGGATGCAGTTCAGCAGGTTCTCGGACGCATAGAGGAAGTCGAAACCGACCGCCTCCGCCTGCTGTGCGATTGCAAGGCAAGCTGCGACGTCCGGCTCCACCGTCTGCTCCCTCGTGCGCAGCCAGCCGCCATAGACCGGCAGCCAAATACCAAACTGCATCAGTTCTCCTAAGCGAATGGATGTTGATCTAGCGCAGCGGCGTCAAACGTCGAACCTAGACTCGACGAAGAAAAAACCCCCGATGACGGCTGCGGAGGCGATCAACAGAAGGGGTGCAAGCGAGATCGCCAAGGGACTCACGCCCAGGAGCATGATCACCAGCCCGGATGCCGCCACCGCGATGCAGATGGGAACGAGGAAGTGCTTGTCCCCGTCAATCTTCTTGCTCGACTCGGAGCCGTGTTCTGCGATCGACCGCGAGAAGCCACGCACATAGACCGCCAGGAAGACGAGGGCCGCGAGGATTGAGCAGACTACAGTGATGATGGTGATGGTGTCCAACCGGCATTCCTGGAACTGTGATTCGGATCGACTCAGGCCGAGCTACCCGCTCGAATTGGACCCGCAGTTCCCGGCCCATGAGCAGGCTCTTCATGGACTTCGGGGGCCAGGGCGTCCTTGACGTCACGCAGGGCCGCGATGTCGAAGCGCTGTGGGCGCAACATTGCGCCCGCCCGGAACGACGCCCCACTGACGAACAGGATGGTCAGCTTCCCATAGAGCTCACCGTAGGCGTGCCTGACAGGCATGCCGATCAGGCACGTCAGTACTATTCCGGCGACGAACCCCAGCGAATTGGCCGGATTCTAGACGATGGCGAGCGTCAGTGGTAACAGGACCGCCGTCTTCAGCGCGTAGGTGGTCAGGACGAGCGAGGTGACGTCGACACCGGACAGGATGATCGCCGCAGCTACCACACCGCCGATCAGCATCGCGAGTTTGGCGAACGTGAAGAGCAGCTTCTCGCTGATGTTCGGCCGCAGTTTCTTCACGATGTCGACCGTGAACACGGAGGACATCGCGGCGGCACCTCCGTCGATGGTGGAGTAGCACGCGGCCGGGATCACCAGCACGTACAGCGGCATGATCGAGGTGGGGAGGCCAATATGGGAAACGATGTACGGTCCTACAGCTGTCGGCGCCGAGGCCGGGAACGCCGAGGTCGACGACCGCCGCCTTGAGGCCGACCGTGGCGAGGTTGCCGTAGTCGGCGTAGCGGAACGCAAGGGTCGGCTCGGCGCGCAGGCGGCGCAGCAGATTGGCGGCGGCGGCGCGGCCCATCTGCTTGGCGGCGGACTGCCGCCGGGCGCGGGCATTGGCTCGCCAAAACGCGGATGGCTGCGCGCGCTGGCGAGGTCGCTGATCACGGCGATATCGGCGTAGCCGGGCGGGCTCAGGTCTGGCTGCACGACGACGCGGCCGGCGCGGTCCAGCGTGGCGCCTGTGCCCGCCGCCAGCGCCCTGCCGAGCTTTGAGGCGGCCACCCCGGCGGCCCAGATGACGGTCTTGCCGGGCAGCCGTTGCGCTTGCATGGCATCACCGTGGTGCGACTCCTGTGGAAACGCACGGCCGCCCGAAGCTTCCTCAACCGGGGGGCGGACGACGTATTTCGGCGGTCTGGTGGCACTCGTAGGTCAAGTCGTCGGCATCGATGCCGGTCACCTTGCAGCCGGTGCGCACCTCGACGCCGAGCTTCACGAGCCGCTCGCGGGCGCGTTGCGACGAAGCGGGCACGAAGCTGCCGAGCACGCGGTCGGACGCTTCGAGCAGCACGACGCGTGCCTTCGTGGGGTCGATGCGTCGGAACTCCTGCAACAGTGTGTGCTGGGCGATCTCGGCCATGGTGCCGGCCATCTCGACGCCGGTGGGGCCGGCGCCGATCACGACGAAGGTCAGCCACGGTTCGCGCGGAGCCTCATCCGTGCAGCGCTCGGCTTGCTCGAAGGCGCCGATCACGCGGGCGCGGATCGCGAAGGCATCGGTCAGCGTCTTCAGGCCGGGCGCGTGCGCGGCCCAGTCGTCATGGCCGAAGTAGCTGTGCGTGGCGCCAGCGGCGACGACCAGGTGGTCGTAGGTGAGCGACTGATCGGCATCGAGCAGCACGCGCCGGTTCGCCACGTCGAAGCCGATCGCCTCGGCCTGCAGGATGGTCAGGTTGCCACGCTTCATCTCGCGGCGCAGCACATGACGGATGGTTGCGCTGACGGCCGGCGCGCTCAAGCCGGCGGTGGTCACCTGGTGGAGCAGCGGCTGGAACAGGTGGCGGTTCGTGCGATCGACCAGAGTGCTCTCGACCGGCGCCTTCGACAGCGCCCGCACCGCCTCCAGCCCGCCGAAGCCACAGCCGACGACGACAACGCTGGGCAGGCCGTTGCTCAAACGCCGGCCTCGGCCGGGTTCGGCCCCGGTGCCGGTGCCGGTGCAGGCGCCTGCATCTGCATCTGCACATTGCGCAGCCGCTTGCCCACCATCACGATGTGGCTGCGCAGCGAATACAACTCGTCGGAATGGCTCAATGGCACGACCAGACTCGCCACCTTCGTCTCGATGTCGTCCAGCTCGCGCTGCAGCTCGTCGGCCGGCCGACTGCCGATGTCGTGTTCGACCGAACGCAGCCGCGCATACCAGCGGAAGATGCGCGAGCGCACCCGGAACTCGTAGACCGACGGCAGCGTGCGCGACAGCGGAATTAGCACCGCGACCAGCCCGACCAGCACCGGCCACATGCGGTCGACAAGGTTCGCCAGCCAGAACGGCAGGTAGCGCTGCAGCAGCGGCGTGCCACTGGCGTAGAAGCGCTGCGCTTCCTTCGACAGCGGCTGTTCGGTGGACGCGGCGTTCGGGAACTCGCCCTTGCGCTGAAACCAGCCCGGGCCGCCGTGGATCTGGCGCGCCGCCTGCACGAACAACTGCACCAGCGCCGGGTGCATGCTGGTGCGCGCCACGAGCGTGGCGGTGGGCGCGATCAGGCGCACGTCTTGCGGCGGCATGTCTCGCGCCAGATCGACCACGCCGCGCGGCAGCGTGACGGCCGCCAGATACGAGAAGCGGCGCGAGTAGGCCTCGGCCTGGCCGAAGTCGAACAGCGCGATGCCGGGCGTTTGCAGCAGCATCTGCACCATCAGCGATTCGGGCGCCGAGGCGAACACCAGCGCGTCGACGTCACCGGCCAGCAGGTCGACGACGGCGGGGGTCTGCGGCTTGCGCAGCAGCGTGATCGCGGTGGTGTCGAGCTTGTTGGCGTCAATCAGCTTGGCCATCAGGTTGGGCACGCCGCTGCCCGGCGCGCCGATGTTCACGCGCCAGCCGGCGAGCTGCGAGATGGCCGAAAGCGTGGGCGTGTTCAGGCGCTTTTGCGCCACGTCGGTGCGGTAGAACATCCAGAC
>CANJKD010000034.1 GCA_947474415.1 Burkholderiales bacterium
CCGGGTGGCGTTGAAGTTCGCGTCGATGTGCACCGGGCCGACGTCGCGGCTGTAGATGGCGTTGACGCCGTAGTCGGCCTTGCCGCTGCCGATGTCGTTTTTTGCAGTCGGCAACTTGGCGCCGAACTCCATGCCGAAGGCGCTCGCATCATCGACGATCCAGGCACGCTTGAGCAAGATGCTCGTGTCGCCCAAGCCTTCAGATCGTGCCTCGCCATCACGCGCCCAGACATGGGCCTCGCCACCGACCAGCAGGCCCCACTCCGGGCTGAATGCGAGCTTGAACTGGTACGGAAGGCTGCCGCGCCGCGCGTTGCCGGAACGCGCCTGCAGACCGCCGAATTCGAACTCAAGCTGGCCGGCCAGCGGCAGTTGCGCCGGGCTCGACACTGACGGGCGATAGGGCGTGATCGCATCGTCGACTTCGGCGGCGCCGGCCGCCGTTGGCAGCCACACGAGCGCGACCAGGCTCATTGAGGCGGCAGCGGTGATCGAACCATGTGCGCGGGATGTCATGCTTGGCCTCGAAGTCGACAGGACCCCGATTCTGACGCGCCAGCGCGGCTGCAAAGGCACGGACTCGACGACAATCGCACATGCTCAATGGCCGTGTGCCCACACCATGATCACCTGGCTGCACGGGCCTGCTGACCCGCTGCCCGCCACGCATCGCGCGCTCAGGCCCGATAGCGATGTCCCGGGCTTGCTGGCAGCCGGTGGCGGGCTTGGGGCGCAGCGCCTGACCGAGGCCTACTCGAAGGGCGTGTTCCCCTGGTACAGCGAAGGCCAGCCGGTGTTGTGGTGGTCGCCCGACCCGCGCATGGTGCTGCTCGCCGACGAGTTCAAGCTCTCGCGCTCGCTGCGCAAAACGGTCCAGCGTTTCGCGCGCAGCCCCGGCTGTGAAGTGCGCATCGACAGTGCGTTTCGACGCGTGATCGGCGCCTGCGCCGGCACCCCGCGCGAGGGGCAGAACGGCACCTGGATCGTTCCCGAGATGGTCGAGGCCTATACCGCCTGGCATGCGCTGGGCCGCGTCCACAGCGTTGAAACATGGATCGATGGCGAACTGGCCGGCGGGCTGTATGGCGTGAGCCTGGGGCGCATGTTCTTCGGCGAGTCGATGTTCTCGCACCGTACCGATGCGTCGAAGATCGCACTCGCCGCACTGGTGTGCTTCTGCCGTGCCCACGGTATGCCGATGATCGACTGCCAGCAGCGCACCGGCCACCTCGCCTCGATGGGCGCACGGGAGTTGCCGCGTGCGGCGTTCGAGGCCCGCCTCACCCCGATCCTGGGGGCGGCGCCGGTGACCGATTGGACCTATGATTTAAGCTTGTGGCGGTACCTGCACTCCCCCGCCACACAGGACTCCGGCCCGTGACCCACCCGAAAGAACTTCCTCTCTCGTCCCTGCAGTTCTACGCCACCGCGCCTTACCCGTGCAGCTACATCGCTGGCCGCATGGCACGCTCGCAAGTGGCCACACCCAGCCACCTGATCAACGCCGACGCCTATTCCGGCTTGGTGGCCAACGGTTTCCGGCGCAGCGGCATGTTCACCTACCGGCCCTATTGCGACGGCTGCAAGGCCTGTGTGCCCTTGCGAGTGCCGGTAGCCACCTTCCAGCCGACGCGCAGCCAGAGGCGCGCCTGGAAGGCCCACCAAAACCTCGAAGCCCGCGTGCTGCGGCTGGGCTTCGTGGCCGAGCACTACGCGTTGTACCTGCGCTACCAGTCGGTGCGCCATGTCGGCGGCGGCATGGACCATGACAGCGTCGACCAGTACACCCAGTTTCTGCTGCAAAGCCGGGTGAATTCGCGGTTGGTCGAATTCCGTGAGCCGTCGATTGACGGCACGGGAAAACTCAAAATCGTGTCGATCCTCGACGTGCTGAACGATGGCCTGTCGGCGGTCTATACCTTCTTCGACCCCGAGCCGAACAAGAGCTATGGCACCTTCAACGTGCTGTGGCAGATCGAGCAGACGAAGCTGCTGAAGCTGCCACAGGTCTACCTCGGCTACTGGATCGGCCGCAGCGGCAAGATGGCCTACAAGGCTCAGTTTGCGCCGTACGAACTGCTCGTGAACGGGCAGTGGCAAGCTTTGCAAGCTGATTCGGCTTCGGCTCTGGCGCTGGCGCTGGCGCCCGGGGCTACACCAGCCGCTTGAGTACCTCGTCGGCGATCGCCAGGCTGGCGGTCAGGCCCGGCGATTCGATCCCGTACAGGTTTACCAGGCCGGCCACGGCGTGTTCGGCCGAGCCCTGGATCATGAAGTCCTGAACCGTTTCACCATGCCATTCAAGCTTGGGGCGCACGCCGCTGAAGGCCGGTTGCAATGAAGCCTGCGGCAAGCCGGGCCAGTAGCGCCGCACAGCCGTTTCAAAGGCTGCGGCGCGGGCCGGGCTGACGCGGTAGTCGATTTGTTCGGGGGTGGCAGGTGTGACCCATTCCACATCGGGACCGAACCGCGCCTGGCCAGCCAGGTCAAGCGTGAGGTGAACCCCCAGGCCGGCCGCCTCGGGCACCGGGTAGATCAAGTGTGAAAACGGCGCGCGGCTGCCGAGCGAGAAGTAGTTGCCCTTGGCATAGCGCGCTTGCGGCACGTGTTTCGCATCGAGGCCATCGATGCGCACAGCGAGGCCGGGAGCCCACAGCCCGGCGGCGTTGACCACATACCGTGCACTCAGTTCCATGGTCGATTCACCGCCGACCTGCAGCACATGCAACGGCCCCCGGCAGTTGATCGACACCACCGGCGAGCGCAGCGCCAGCACACCGCCGTGCGACTCGAACTCGCCTTGCAGGGCCAGCATCAGCCCATGGCTGTCGACGATTCCGGTGGACGGCGACAACAACGCCGCCAGCGCATCGAGTTCGGGCTCCAGGGCCCGCACAGCGGCGGCATCGAGCAGTTGCAGGTCATCGACGCCGTTCTGCGCGGCCTGCGCCTGGATCTGCGCCAGCCTGGTGCGCTGCGCTTCGCTGGTGGCCACCAGCAACTTGCCGCAGCGGTGGTGCGCGATGCCGCGGGATGCGCAATAGGCGTACAGACGCTGGCGGCCGCTCACGCACAAGCTCGCCTTCAGCGACCCGGCGGCGTAGTAGATGCCGGCGTGGATCACCTCGCTATTGCGTGAACTGGTGGCGGTGCCGATGGCGTCGGTGCGCTCCAGCAGCAGCGTCTCGAAACCCTGCAATGCCAGCGCCCGCGCGACCGCAAGGCCAATGACGCCGGCACCGATGACGACTGCATCGACTGTTTCCATCGCGCTGCCTTTATCCGGACCGGTCCGTTCGGACTGGATTCGATTTGCCCAACAAAAACGGCAACCCGAGGCTGCCGTTTTTGCGAGTGTGTTGGTGGGCGGTGAGGGCTTCGAACCCCCGACCCCAACAGTGTGAATGTTATGCTCTACCCCTGAGCTAACCGCCCGAATTCACGCCCGGATGTGATCCGTGCAGCCTCGAATTATGCCACAGCGGATTCCGGCATTGCCCGCCAAGCCGTCTTTCCGCCACTCGCCTTGTCCAGCTCCCGCAGCAGGGTTTCGTGTGCCGCAGCCTCCAACTCATCCGCCTCGATGACCCTGAGCGCAAGCCCGCTGAAATCGACCGTTTCGAGCGTTGGGTTCGCGGCATCGGCCTCGCCAGCGTCGATGACGAGCGAATTCTGGCCGCGCGTCAAGCGGATATAGACCTCGGCGAGCAGGCCGGCATCGAGCAAGGCGCCGTGCAGCGAGCGGTTCGAGTTGTCGACTTCAAGGCGCTTGCACAGCGCGTCGAGCGAGTTCGCCTTGCCGGGGAAGGTCTCGCGCGCGATCAGCAGGCTGTCGGTGATGCGGCCGACGCAGCCGGGAAATTTCGGCCTGCCGAGGCGCCGGAGTTCCTCGTTCAGGAACCCGACGTCGAAGCCGGCGTTGTGGATGATGATTTCCGCGCCGTCAACGAATTCGAGCAGCTCGTCGGCGATGCTGGCGAACAGCGGCTTGTCGGCCAGGAACTCGTCGGTCAGGCCGTGGATCTTGACCGCGTCTTCATGGTTGCGGCGCTCGGGGTTCAGGTAAAAGTGCAGCGTGCGGCCGGTCAGGCGGCGATTTTCCATTTCGACGCAACCGACTTCGATGATTCGGTCGCCGGATTCGGGGCTCAGGCCAGTGGTTTCGGTGTCGAGAAAGATTTGGCGCATGGTCGGAATTCTAGGCAGAGCGTGTCATGCCGTGCGCATCGCGCGGCCTCGGCCCCAGAGCCACATCATCGCGCCGATCCCCACCATCGGCACGCACAGCCACTGGCCCATGCTGAGGCCGAGCGCCAGCAGGCCAAGGAAGTCGTCGGGCTGACGGAAGTATTCGGCGATGAAGCGGAACATGCCGTAGCCGACCAGGAACGCACCCGACACCTGCCCCAAGCCGCGCCGCGGCTTCGCATAGACCCACAACAGCACGAAAAGCAGGATGCCTTCGAGCGCGAACTGGTACAGCGGCGACGGGTGCCGCGCGATGTTCGTGCCCGACTGCGGGAACACCATCGCCCAAGGCAGGCTCGGGTCGGCCGCGCGGCCCCACAGCTCGCCGTTGATGAAGTTGCCGATGCGCCCCGAAGCCAGGCCGGTGGGCACGCACGGGGCGATCAGGTCGGTCACTTCCAGGAACTGCCGGCCGCGGGTGCGGGCGAACAGCGCCATCGCGGCCAGTACGCCGAGCAGGCCGCCGTGGAACGCCATGCCGCCCTTCCACACGGCGAACACTTCGAGCGGGTGGGCGGCGTAGTAGTCGAACTTGTAGAACAGCACATAGCCGAGCCGGCCGCCGAGCACCACGCCGAGCACGCCGTAGAACAGCAGGTCTTCGATGTCGCGGCGGGCCCAGCCGCGCTCGGCGAACTGCACCTGCTTGACGCGTTGCGCGCCCAGCCACAGGAACATGCCGAAAGCGACGAGGTAGGTCAGGCCGTACCAGTGGATCGCGATGGGGCCGATCTGGAGCGCGACCGGGCTGAACTGCGGGTGGACAAGCATGGGGCGTGCGGCACCGGAAGGTGCTGAGGAACGGCGTCAGCGCGAACGATAACCCAACGCCTTCACGGTCTTCGCGGCCTTCACGGAATTCGGCGTGGCAGCGGCGTGCGCGCCCCGCAAGCCGTGCACGAACTCGACGAAGCGCAGCACCGGCGCCGGCGCATCCGCCGGCCACAGCAGGCTGGTTTCGCAGTGCGGTGCGCGGTCGGTCAAGGCCGCCGGCAGCGGCCGGTAGACCACGCCAGCGCGCTGCAATTGCGTGACCGAGCGCGGTACCAGCGCCACACCCAGCCCGGCCGACACCAGGTTGACGATGGTCTGCATCTGGATCGCCTCTTGCGCGATCACCGGCGTCACGCCATGGCGGTGGTAGAAGGCGATCACCGCATCGAACAGCGAGGGCGTGGCAGCACGCGGAAAGATCACCAGCGGCTGCGCCAGCACATCGGCGGCCTTCAGGCGGCGCACCCTCGCCCAGGGCTCGGCCTCCGGCAACGCCAGCACCAGCGGCTCGACGCCCAGCGACAACTGTTGCAGCCGGGCCAGCGAATCGGACCCGTGCACGGGCCGGTGACCGGGCGCGTGGAGCATGAAGCCGACGTCGATCTCACCGCTCTCGAAGCCGCGCAACTGCACATCGCCGGTAGCCTCGCGAAGTTCGATCGTGATGCCCGGCAGTGCATCGCGGAATCCGCGCAACCAGCCTGGCAGCGGGCCGAAGCCGACCGTCGACACGAAGCCCAGGCGGATGCGCCCGACTTCGCCCGCCGACGCACTGCGTGCCAGCGCCGGCAGGGCGGCCGCCTGGCGCAGCAACTCCCGCACCGGCTCGACCAGCGCAGCACCGACCGGCGTGAGCGCCACGCTGCGCCGCGTGCGCTCGAACAGCGCCGCGCAGAGGCGGCGTTCAAGCTGCTGGATCGCCAGTGTCAGCGGCGGTTGCGTCATGTGCATGGCCTGCGCGGCGCGCCCGAAGTGCAGCGCCTCGGCAAGCGCGAGGAACTGGCGCCAGCTGCGCAGCTCGATGGCGACAACGGCCGGCTCCACACTGCCGACGGTCGATGAATCTTTCATTCATGCAGCATATCAATTCGCATCGAAACAAGGATTGGACGAACCAGCGACGGCCCCGGATACTGGGCGCCCTGTCGACCGGAGACCGCCATGACCGACGCCCTCAAGATCAACCGCCGTTCCGCCAACATCACCGAAGGCGTGGCGCGTGCGCCGAACCGCTCGATGTACTACGCCATGGGCTACGAAGACGGCGACTTCAAGAAGCCGATGATCGGTGTGGCGAACGGCCATTCCACGATCACGCCGTGCAACTCCGGCCTGCAGAAGCTGGCCGACGCCGCCGTGGCCAGCATCGAAGCGGCCGGCGGCAACGCACAGATCTTCGGCACACCGACCATCAGCGACGGCATGGCCATGGGCACCGAAGGCATGAAGTACAGCCTGGTCTCGCGCGAGGTGATCGCCGACTGCATCGAGACCTGCGTGGGCGGCCAGTGGATGGACGGTGTGCTGGTGGTCGGCGGCTGCGACAAGAACATGCCCGGCGGCATGATGGGCATGTTGCGCGCCAATGTGCCGGCGATCTATGTGTACGGCGGCACTATCCTGCCGGGCCGCTACAAGGGCCAAGACCTGAACATCGTCAGCGTGTTCGAGGCGGTCGGCCAGTTCAGCGCCGGCAACATGAGCGAGGAAGACTTCCAGCAGATCGAACGGCGCGCCATTCCCGGCACCGGTTCGTGCGGTGGCATGTACACCGCGAACACGATGAGCTCGGCCTTCGAGGCGCTGGGCATGAGCCTGCCGTACTCGAGCACGATGGCGAACCCGCACGACGAGATCTCGGGCGCCGCCGCCGAGGCCGCGCGCATGCTGGTCGAAGCCGTGAAGGTCGACCTGAAGCCGCGCGACATCGTCACGCGCGAATCGATCGAGAACGCCGTCTCCGTCATCATGGCCACCGGTGGCTCCACCAACGCGGTGCTGCATTTTCTGGCGATTGCCCATGCGGCGCAGGTCGAGTGGACGATCGACGACTTCGAGCGCGTGAGGCAGAAAGTGCCCGTGCTGTGCGACCTGAAGCCCTCGGGCAAATACCTCGCGGTCGACCTGCACAAGGCGGGCGGCATTCCGCAGGTCATGAAGGTGCTGCTGACAGCCGGCTTGCTGCACGGCGACTGCATCACGATCACCGGCAAGACCGTGGCGCAAAACCTCGCCGACGTGCCCGAGGCGCCGCGTGCCGATCAAGACGTCATTCGCCCGATCACGAATCCGATGTACGCGCAGGGCCACCTCGCGATCTTGAAGGGCAACCTCTCACCCGAAGGTTGCGTGGCCAAAATCACCGGCCTGAAGAACCCGGTGATCACCGGCCCGGCGCGGGTGTTCGACGACGAGCAATCGGCGCTTGCGGCGATCATGGCGCGCCAGATCGTGGCCGGCGACGTGATGGTGCTGCGCTACCTTGGCCCGAAGGGCGCGCCCGGCATGCCGGAGATGCTGGCGCCCACCGGCGCGCTGATCGGGCAAGGCCTGGGCGAGTCGGTCGGCCTCGTCACCGACGGGCGCTTCTCGGGCGGCACCTGGGGCATGGTGGTCGGCCATGTGGCGCCCGAGGCCCATGCCGGCGGCAACATCGCGCTGGTGCGCGAGGGCGATTCGATCACCATCGACGCGCACACGCTGACGCTGCAGTTGAACGTCGACGCTGCCGAACTGGCAGAGCGCCGCGCCAGTTGGAAGGCCCCGGCCGCGCGCTACACCCGCGGCGTGCTGGCCAAGTTCGCACACAACGCATCGAGCGCCAGTTCGGGCGCCGTGCTCGACAAGTTCTGAACCGGCGAAGATTCCCGCTCAGCGCTTTTTCGCCTTGCGCCGCGCGCGCGTGTCGAGGCCCATCGCCGCAAGGTTCTCGGTGCGGCGATTCTGTTTTCGAGCCTCCATCTTCTCGATCTCGCGGCGCTTGTTCAGGCCCGACTTGTCGGCCCAGGCCCACCACAGGGCGGCCAGGATGAACGGCACGGTGAACTTCCAAACGTCACCGGTGAAATCCCAGTTCCAGGCGCCGATCGGGCCAATACCCAATAGGTTCAGCGCGATCACGAGCACGCCGACGATGATGAAAAACATGCTGCAAGCTCCTCGCAAATACGGCCGTGGGCGCCGCGCCGGCTGTCAACCGGGGCCACGTCGATCCGTTATGCTGAATGTAGTCGAACGCTCCACCCTGCCTTGAAGGACCCCATGAAACTGATCCCCCTCCTGATGATCTCGCTGGTGGGCGCCACTGCTGCACCGGCCTTTGCCAATCCCGAGTTGGCGCAGAAGAAGAACTGCATGGCCTGCCATGCCATCGACAAGAAGCTCGTCGGCCCCGCCTACAAAGAAGTGGCAGCCAAATACGCCGACCAGAAAGACGCGGCCGACAAGCTCGCGCTGAAGGTCATGAAGGGCGGCACCGGCGCGTGGGGCGCGATCCCGATGCCAGCGAACCCGCAGGTCAACGAAGCCGAGGCCAAGCAGCTCGTGCAGTGGGTGTTGAGCCTGAAGTGAAACCCGGCGCCCGTCGCCGATGAAGAAGGCCCCGCTTACGGGGCCTTCTTGTTGTTGGAGACCCGATGACGGTCAGCCCGGCTGCGCCTCGATGCAGGCCCGCACCGCTGCCGAAAGTGCGAAGCGCGCACCATGCTGCGCGGCCAGCGCATCGGCATTCGCGATGAATGCCGCGCGCCCTTCCGATTCGATGAACTGCATCGCCCCGCCGGTCCAGGCCGGAAAGCCGATGCCGAAGATGGAACCGATGTTCGCGTCGGCCACGCTGGTAAGCACGCGCTCGGCCACGCAGCGCGCCGTCTCGATCGCCTGGCGGTACAGCAGGCGCTGCTTCAGCGCGTCGATCAACGGCGGGTTCTGCGCCACTTCCGGGCGTTCGAACCGGGTTTTCAGTTCCGGCCAGAGCAGCTTCGCCTCACCCTTCGGGTAATCGTAGAAACCGCCGCCACCGGCCCGGCCCGGGCGCTTCAATTCCTTCACCAGGCGTTCGACCAGCAATTCGCCCGCGCCCGGCTCGAAAGCCTTGCCGGTGGCGGCCAGATCGGCCCGCGTCTGGTCCATCACGTGCACCGACAGCGACAGCGAAGTCTCGTCCAGCACCGCGAGCGGCCCGACCGGCATGCCGGCGGCCAGCGCCGCATGCTCGATCAGCGGCGCGGGAATGCCTTCGGCCAGCATCGTGGCGCCCTCCATCACGAAGGTGCCGAACACGCGGCTCGTGAAGAAGCCGCGCGAATCGTTGACGACGATCGGTATCTTGCCCAGCGCACCGACGAAGTCGAACGCACGCGCGATGGTTTCATCATCGGTGTGCTCGCCGCGGATGATCTCGACCAGCTTCATCTTGTGCACCGGCGAGAAGAAGTGCAGGCCGACGAACTTGGCTTGCCGCGCACTGGCCTGCGCCAGCCCGGTGATCGGCAGCGTGGAGGTGTTCGACGCGAACACGCCGCCTGGCGCCAGCATCGGCTCTGCCTCGCGCGTGACGGCGGACTTCAGGTCGCGTTGCTCGAACACGGCTTCGATGATCAGGTCGCAGCCTTGCAGGTCGGCGGCATCGGCGGTCGGCGTGACAAGGTTCAGCAGATGCGCCTGCTGCACCTCGGTCATGCGGCCCTTGGCAACCAGGGGCGCGGTGATCTTTCGAATCGCCTCGAAGCCGGCACGCGCCTTGTCGAGGCTCACATCTTTCAACACACAAGCCATGCCGCGCGATGCGGTGGCGTGCGCGATGCCGGCACCCATCATGCCGGCGCCGAGCACGCCGACCTTGGCTGGCTTCCAGCGCGGGAACCCGCCGCCGGGCCACGCCAAGGCCGGTTCGCTCCAAGGGCCACGCAGGGGCCCCTTCGTGGCCCCGGGGGGCGACGCCGAAGGCGTCTTGGGACCGTCAATCCCTTTGGGCCGCGACTTGCCCGACTTGATCGCGTTCATGTTGAAGAAGAAGGCCGTCACCATGTTCTTCGTTGTCTGGCTCACCATGGTCTTCGCGAGCTTGCG
>CANJKD010000035.1 GCA_947474415.1 Burkholderiales bacterium
CCCGTCATCTTCAAACAGCGCCGCAACGGCCTGGACGGGGGGGAGATCGTGGTCTACAAGTTCCGCTCGATGACCTCGCAAGACAACGGCTCGGTCGTGCAGCAGGCCACCAAGGGCGACGCTCGCATCACGCGGTTCGGTGCGTTCATCCGCCGCACTTCGCTGGACGAACTGCCGCAGTTCATCAACGTGCTGCAAGGGCGCATGAGCATCGTCGGCCCCCGCCCGCATGCGGTAGCCCACAACGAGCAGTACCGGCAGTTGATCAAGGCCTACATGGTGCGGCACAAGGTCAAGCCCGGCATCACCGGCTGGGCCCAGGTGAACGGCCACCGTGGCGAGACCGACACAATCGAGAAGATGCAGGCGCGCGTCGAATACGATCTGGAGTACCTGCGCAACTGGTCTCTCGGGCTCGACCTGCAGATCATCGCGCGCACGATCCGGCTGGTGTTCTTCGACCGGAACGCTTACTGAGCTCGCAAGCCCTTGCACGGCCTGGCGCCCGGCCCGCCTGACAGTGCCGTTCGCCACGTGGAGACATCGAATGCAACGTCTGAAACTTCATCGTTCTGCCGGCATCAAGGCTCCTGCGCTGGCCGCAGTGCTCGCGGCGGCCAGCGCAGGCGCATGGGCCGCTGAGCCCAGCCCGTATTACATCGGTGTGACCACATCACTGGCGCACGACTCGAACGTCTACCGCACGCCGGACGGCCGGGGCGACACCTATGGCGGCCTGGGCCTGGTGGGCGGTTTCGATCAATCAATCAACCGGCAGCGCATCTTTGCCGACCTGAACGTCCACGACAACATTTACGCGCGCGAAAAGACGCTCAACAACATCAGCTACGGCCTGAACGCCGGCTGGGATTGGGCGACGATCGACCGGCTCAGCGGCGGCGTGACCCTCGGCGCCACCCAGGGTCTTGCCAGCTACAACAACAACAGCACAAGCACCCCCAATACCGCGCGCGACCTCCTCAAGACCGAGCGCCTGGGGGCCAGGGCCCTCTGGGGTGGGGACGCTGCACTGAACCTGACCAGCGCCTACGGCTACAACCGGATCAGCTACTCGGAGTCGATCGCCTCCGACTCATCGCAGCACACAGGCAGCCTGGGCGCGTCTTACCGGGTGGGGCCCACACTGCGCCTGGGCGCAGCCCTGCGCTTGACGCGTGCGGTGGATCCACAAGCATTCCAGACCGCGCCCGGCGTCTACCAATCGAACACTGTCAAGGGCCGCAACCTCGACCTGACTGCCGACTGGCGCAGCACCGCCCAAACGAATCTGAGTGGCCGCGTGAGTTGGAGACACGAATCCAACTCCGGCCTGAGTGACCGCGACAGCTCCGGGCTGACCGGCGGCCTGACCGCGAACTACGCACCCACCGCGCGGCTCACATTCAATGCCTCGCTGAGCCGCGACACCGGCGCCAATTCGTCGTTCTTCAACCAGACCGACCCGACCACCGGCCAGCGCACCACCAACCAGGCGGCGAACAACCAGACCTACGACACTGCAGGTGTCGGTGCGACCTACGCGGTCACCACCAAGATCGGCCTGACCAGTGGGCTTCAAAACCGGCGCGGCAACATCACGAACCAGGTTTTCGTCGGCGTGGTGCCGGCCAACAACGACTACACCGACATCACCACCAGTGCCTCGTTCGGCGTGAATTACGCGGTGGCGCGCAACTGGTCGACCGGCTGCCTCCTTGAGTACATGAAGCGCGACGTGTCTGGCCTGCGGCCATACGCCTACAACGCGAACGTCGTCAGCTGCACCGCGCAGTTCACGTTGCGATGACCGCGCCTCGGGTGCTGCTGACAGGCGCGGCGGGCTACATCGGCTCGCACACCTGGCTTGCACTGCTCGAAGCGGGCTTCCGGGTCATCGGCCTCGACGACTTCTCGAACAGTTCACCCGAGGTCTTGAACCGGCTGCAGACGTTGTCGGGCACCGCGCCCGAGTTCGTGCGCGCCGACGTACGCGACGCCATGGCACTCAACGCCGTGTTCAGCGCGGAACCCATTGACGCCGTGGTGCACTTCGCGGCCTTCAAGGCCGTCGGTGAAAGCACTGCAAAGCCGCTGGCCTATTACGCCAACAACATCGGCGGCCTGCTCGCGCTGACCGAGGCCATGCAGCGCCATGCCTGCAAAACGCTGGTGTTCAGTTCCAGCGCCACCGTCTACGGCAACCCGGAGCAATTGCCGATCCGCGAGGACGCGCCCTTGTCGGCCACCAACCCGTACGGCTCAACCAAGTTGATGGGCGAAGACATTCTTCGCGACCTGCAGCGCGCTGACCCGCAATGGGCGATGGCCCTGCTGCGCTACTTCAACCCGGTGGGCGCGCACCAGAGCGGCCTGATCGGCGAAGACCCGCGCGGCATACCCAACAACCTGCTGCCCTTCGTGACGCAAGTGGCCGTGGGCCGGCGCCCGCACCTGCAGGTCTTCGGCAACGACTACAACACGCCCGATGGCACCGGCGTGCGTGACTACATCCATGTGCTCGACCTCGCCGCCGGCCATGCAGCCGCACTGTATTACCTGCTCGACCAGCGCCGCCCGATCACCGCCAACCTGGGCACTGGCAGCGGCCACAGCGTGCTCGAAGTGGTGCGGGCGTTCGAGCTCGCCAGCGGCCGCCCGGTGCCCGTACAGTTTGCGCCGCGCCGGCCGGGTGACATCGCCGCGTCTTATGCCGACGCCACACTGGCCCACCAGCTGCTTGGTTGGCGCACCACGCACGATCTGGCGGCCATGTGCGCCGACAGCTGGCGCTGGCAACGCCAGAACCCGAACGGGCTCGCCGGGTGAAGCCACCGAATCCTGACTTGCCCGGACCTGACTTCTGACATGACCACGATCCACGTTCAACCCGTCATCATGGCGGGCGGCAGCGGCACCCGGCTCTGGCCGCTGTCGCGTGCCCAGCACCCGAAACAATTCCTCGTGCTCAGTGGCAACCGCAGCCTGTTCCAGCAAGCCACGCAGCGGCTTTCGGCACTGGTTGCGGCCGACATCGTGGTGGCTGCGCCCTGCATCGTCGGCAACGAGGAACACCGCTTTCTGGTGCTCGACCAGTTGCGCGAACTGAAACTGCCCCCCGCCACCGCACTGCTCGAACCGATGGGCCGCAACACCGCTCCGGCGATGACGCTGGCCGCACTGCATGCACTCGAATCCGGCAGCGACCCGGTGCTCGTCGTCAGCCCCGCAGACCAAACCGTCACCGACGACGCCGCCTTCACACTCGCATTGCAACGCGCGGTCCGCGTGGCCGCCGGTGGCGCGATCGTGGTGTTGGGCATCGCACCCGACCGTCCCGAAACGGGCTTTGGCTACATCCGCGCCGAGGCAGGCCCTGCGGATGCTCCAGACAGCGTGCCCCTGGTTCAACGCTTCGTCGAAAAGCCTGACCTCACGACCGCGCAGCGCTATCTCGGCGAGGGCCACTACTACTGGAACAGCGGCATGTTCGTAGTGCGCGCTTCGGTGTGGCTGGCCGCGATCGAACGCTTCCGCACCGACATCGCCGCTGCATCGCGGCTGGCCTGGGCCGCCAGAACGGTGGATGCCAGTTTCATCCGCCCCGGCGCCGCCGAGTTCGCCGCGATCCCGAGCGAGTCGGTCGACTACGCGGTGATGGAACCCGTGACTGCAGCACCCGGCGAGTTCGGCTTCGACCTGCGCATGGTGCCCCTGGCTGCCGGCTGGTCCGACCTGGGCGCGTGGGACGCCGTCTGGCAGGTCAGCCCCAAAGACGCCGCCGGCAACGCCAGCGTGGGCGACGTGCTCGTCAACGACAGCCGTGACACCCTCGTGCACGCCACGAGCCGGCTCGTTGGCGTGGTGGGCCTGGCCAACGTGGTGGTGGTCGAAACCCCGGATGCCGTGCTCGTCATCGACCGCGCGCGCAGCCAGGACGTGAAGAGCATCGTCGGCCAACTGACCGCCTCGGGCCGCAGCGAACAGACGCTGCACCGCCAGGTGCACCGGCCCTGGGGCTGGTACGACAGCATCGACTCGGGCAGCCGGTTCCAGGTCAAGCGCATCATGGTCAAGCCGGGCGCGAGCCTGAGCCTGCAGAAGCACCACCACCGCGCCGAACACTGGATCGTCGTCAGCGGCACGGCCGAGGTGACCAACGGCGACCAGGTGATCTTGCTCACGGAGAACCAGAGCACCTACATCCCGCTGGGCACGGTGCACCGCCTCAAGAACCCCGGCAAGGTGCCGCTCGAGATCATCGAGGTGCAGTCGGGCAGCTACCTTGGCGAAGACGACATCGTGCGGTTCGAAGACACTTATGGACGGGTCAAGTAGCCGTGCAGACTGGCGCCGGCCGGGTGCGGCTAAAACAACACCTTGCGTCGAACGCGGGATGGTTCATGACCCCGATCTGAAAACTGCCGCCACAATCCTGCCGGCGTTAGCATGATTCCCGGAAGCGGCCAAGCGGGTTGCGCCCCTTTTTTTAGAGGGCCGCAGCAGGTTACGGGGAGTGATTGGCGCACGATATCGGCCCAATGCTTTAGGGGCACAGAGACCTTCCGGTTGAAAATCTGACGATGCCCTTGGTACTGCCGCCTCCCGTCGACAACCGCCCGGCCACGCCGCGCGTGAAGGTACCCTCCGATCCACTGGAAGAGCACTCGTCTGCGCGGCAGAAACTCGCCTCGGTATCCATGTCAGAACTGTTCGATCTGCTGTGTTTCGTTCTACAGGGCGCCGAGAAGGCGAGCCCGGGCTATGCGGCTTCCGAGCTCTTTCTGTTTTCCAAGATTGCATTCGTGTGGTTCGGCGACCTTCGGCGCCTGAAGGCAATGCGTTCGGGCTGGCCCGATACCGGCCTGGCGCGGGCGCTTCGCGAACGACCCGGAGTGCTCGGATTGGCGGTCTGGCCGTACATTCATGCGGGTTGGAACTTCGAGCAGAAGCTTGGCGCATTCGAAGCCCACTTTCGCAGCATCGCAAGCATCGCACCCCGGCTCGATCTGTCGACCCATGAAACCCTCGTCGTCGCTTCGCTGGAAGACATCCGACCCGGCCTGCGGTTGGTCCTGGATCGCGCGGCATGGTTCAGCCGCGAAGGTGAACTCGTGCTGAATATCTTTCTGCATGACAAACGACTTTTTTCGCTCGCCTTTTCGGTCGGACTCGACGCGGGGCAGAGCGTCGTTCGTGTCGGTGCACTGCAGGGCGTGAGGGACGAAAACATCCTTGACCTGTACCGGGATCTCACCAAGGAAATGCACGGGCTGCGGCCGCGTGACCTTCTGCTCGACGCCTTGCGAATGATGTGTTCGGTGATCGGGATCACCAAGATTCTTGCGATTGCAGACCGCAACCGCCAGCATCGGAACGTCTACTTCGGCCAGGCCAAGTCTCAGAAGCTCGAAGGCGATTACGACGCCGTCTGGACCGAGCAAGGCGGGGTCTGCCGCGACTCAGGGTTTTTCGAGTTCAGCAGCAAAATCGAGTTTCGGGACATGGAAGACATCCCTTCAAAGAAGCGTTCGATGTACCGGCGCCGGTATGAATTCCTGGCCGCACTGGCGGACCAGATTTCAACGAACTGCACACAAAAAACATGATCCTTGTCACTGGCGGCGCCGGCTTCATCGGCGCCAATTTCGTGCTCGACTGGATTGAACAGACCGGTGAGGCCGTCGTCAACCTCGACGCCCTCACCTACGCCGGCAACCTGGAAAGCCTGCGCTCCTTGACCGGCGACGCGCGCCATGTGTTCGTCAAGGGCGACATCACCGACAGCGCCTTGCTCGACTCACTGCTGGCGCAGCACAGGCCCCGCGCCGTGGTCCACTTCGCCGCCGAAAGCCATGTCGACCGCAGCATCCACGGCCCCGGTGCGTTCATCAAGACCAATGTGGAAGGCACCTTCACGCTGCTCGAAGCGGTGCGCGCCCACTGGTCCACGCTCGAAGCCGGCGCGAAGGCCGCGTTCCGCTTCCACCATGTCTCGACCGACGAGGTCTACGGCTCGCTCGGCAAGGGCGACCCGCCGTTCACCGAGGCCCACCTTTACGAGCCGAACAGCCCGTACTCGGCCAGCAAGGCCGCCAGCGACCACCTGGTGCGCGCCTGGCACCACACCTACGGCCTGCCGGTGCTGACCACCAACTGCTCGAACAACTACGGCCCCTATCACTTCCCGGAGAAGCTGATCCCGCTGATGATCGTCAACGCCCTCGCCGGCAAACCGCTGCCGGTGTATGGCGACGGCCAGCAAGTGCGCGACTGGCTTTATGTGACAGACCATTGCGCCGCCATCCGCGAAGTGCTGGCGCGCGGCCATGTGGGCGAAACCTACAACGTCGGCGGCTGGAACGAGAAGCCGAACATCGACATCGTGCACACCGTCTGCGCCCTGCTCGATGAAATGCAACCCGACCCGGCCGGCCCTTACAGCCGACTGATCACCTACGTGACCGACCGCCCCGGCCACGACCGCCGCTATGCCATCGATGCGCGCAAGATTGAGCGCGAACTCGGCTGGAAGCCGGCCGAGACCTTCGAGTCGGGCATCCGCAAGACAGTACGCTGGTACCTCGACCACACCGAGTGGGTGGGGCACGTGCAGAGCGGCTCGTACCGCGACTGGGTGGCGACGAACTATCAAGACCGAGCCGGCGATCACGCTGCCGACTCGGCAAGCACGGGCAGCGGCGCATGAAGATCCTGCTGCTCGGCAAAGGCGGCCAGGTCGGCTGGGAGTTGCAACGCTCGCTGGCGCCGCTGGGCGACGTGATTGCGCTCGACTTCGACAGCCCCGGCCCGCTGCGCGCCGACTTCTCCGACCCCGAATCCCTCGCTGCCACTGTGCGTGCCGTGGCGCCGCAAATCATCGTCAATGCCGCCGCCCACACCGCCGTCGACAAGGCCGAGAGCGAACCCGAGTTCGTGCGCACGCTGAACGCCACCTCACCCGGTGTGCTGGCGCATGAGGCCGCCGCGCTCGGCGCCTGGCTGCTGCACTACAGCACCGACTATGTGTTCGACGGCAGCGGCAGCACGCCCTGGGTCGAAGGCTCGCCCACCGGCCCGCTCAGCGTGTATGGCAAGACCAAGCTCGAAGGCGAAGACGCCATTCGCGCCAGCGGTTGCCAACACCTCATCCTGCGCACCAGTTGGGTCTACGCGGCGCGCGGCGGCAACTTTGCCAAGACCATGCTCAAGCTCGCCAAAGAGCGCGACCGGCTCACCGTGATAGCCGACCAGATCGGCGCGCCCACCGGTGCCGACCTGCTGGCCGACCTGAGCGCGCATTGCCTGCGCACGGCGCTGCAACGCCCCGAAGTGGCCGGCACCTACCACGCCGTGGCAGCCGGCGAAACCAGCTGGCACGGCTACGCACGCCACGTGATCGAGTTCGCCCGCGCTGCGGGGCAGCCGATCAAGGTGGCGCCGGGCGCCATCGAGCCCGTGCCCACCAGCGCGTTCCCGACACCCGCACGCCGGCCCGGCAATTCGCGCATGAGCACGCAGAAATTGCAGCAGACCTTCGGGCTGACGCTGCCCACCTGGCAGGCTGGCGTGGAGCGCATGCTGACCGAGATCATGGTGGCAATCTGATCGCGGCTCGCGTCCGGTCACGCCCGCAGCCAGCCGCCCTTCGCCCGAGAATACCGCCGTGCTGACCGTCAACATACGCGAGGCAAAGGCCCAGAGGTCTCGCCTGTTGTGGGCAGTTGAAGCCGGTGAAGAAGTGCTCATTGCCCGCGCAGGCCGCCCCGTGGCAAAACTGGTCGGGCTTGCGCCTGATGCACCTCATGCGCCTGATGCACCTGTTGCAACTCGCCGTCGCTTCGGCATGCTCGCCGGTCGATACACCGTACCCGAAGATTTCGATGCACCACTGCCTGACCACCTGCTTGCCTTGTTCGGCACTCCTCCGGTACGGGTCCACGATGCCCTGCCCTTCGATTCAACTGACCAGGAATGACCCCCATGCCCGCCCACCGCAAAGGCATCCTCCTCGCCGGGGGCTCCGGCACCCGCCTGCACCCGGCCACGCTGGCGATGAGCAAACAGCTCTTGCCGGTGTACGACAAGCCGATGGTCTACTACCCGCTCGCCACGTTGATGCTCGCCGGCATCCGCGACATCCTGCTCATCAGCACGCCGCAAGACACGCCGCGCTTCCAGGCGCTGCTGGGTGACGGCAGCCAGTGGGGCCTGAACATCGGCTTTTGCGTGCAGCCCAGCCCCGATGGCCTGGCGCAGGCCTTCATCCTTGGCCGCAGCTTCGTCGACAACCAGCCCAGCGCGCTGGTGCTGGGCGACAACATCTTCTACGGCCATGCCTTCCAGGGCCTGCTGCGGCAGGCCACGCAACGCGCCACCGGCGCTTCGGTGTTCGCCTACCACGTGACCGACCCGGAGCGCTATGGCGTGGTCGCATTCGACGCCCACAAGCAAGCCCTCAGCATCGAGGAAAAGCCCAAGGCGCCGAAGAGCAACTACGCCGTCACCGGCCTGTACTTCTACGACGAACAGGTGTGCGACATCGCGGCCGGCATCAAGCCTTCGCCGCGCGGTGAACTGGAAATCACCGACGTCAACGCCGCCTACCTGGCCCAGGGCCAGTTGCATGTCGAGATCATGGGCCGAGGCTATGCGTGGCTCGACACCGGCACGCACGACAGCCTGCTCGAAGCCAGCCAGTTCATTGCCACGCTGGAAAAGCGCCAGGGCCTGAAGGTGGCCTGCCCCGAAGAGATCGCCTTCCGCTCGGGCTGGATCAGCGCCGAGCAGCTCGAACGCCTTGCGCAGCCGATGCTGAAGAACGGCTACGGCCAGTACCTGCAACGCGTGCTGACCGACAAGGTGTACTGATGCAAGTGATCCCCACCGCCATTGCCGATGTGCTGATCTTCGAGCCGAAGCTCTTTGGCGACGAGCGCGGCTTCTTCATGGAAAGCTTCAACCACAAGGCCTTCGCTGCCGCCGTGGGCCATGAGGTGCAGTTCGTTCAAGACAACCATTCGCGCTCGGCCCGCGGCGTGTTGCGCGGCCTGCACTACCAGCTGCCGCCGCACGCACAAGGCAAGCTCGTGCGCGTGACGCAAGGCTGCGTGTTCGACGTGGCCGTCGACATCCGGCCCGACAGCCCCACTTTCGGCAAATGGGTGGGCGCGGAACTCAGCGAATCCAATCACCGCCAGCTCTGGATCCCGCCCGGCCTGGCGCATGGCTTCCTGGTGCTCAGCGACAGCGCTGACTTCCTCTACAAGACCACCGACTACTACGCCCCTCAAGCCGAGCGCTCGCTGCGTTGGGACGATGAGCGCGTCGGCATTGCCTGGCCCGATCCCGGCGTTCCGGTGCTGCTGTCAGGCAAGGACGCAGCAGCGCCCGGGTTGGCAGAGGAAGTGGTCTGTGCTTACGAGTCCGGCGACGGCCCGCTCACGGCCAGTCATCTCGCCAGCGTTCGCAAAGCGGCAAAGTCCAGCATGCCCAAGGGCAAGCTGGTGGCCAAGCAAAACCGCTTCTGACGCGAGGCCCCAGGGCGCACCAGCGCCCGGCGACTTGGTTTGGTGCCGGTTCCCGGAATCGCGCGGACTACGCCGGGCCCGAAACCGCAGCCTGTACTCGTTGCACAGGTGGTGACGCCGGCAGACGGTGTGGTCGTGCGGGTGGTGGGTGGCAACATGACACGGCGGCGAGCTGGTCAACCGGTAGTGCCCAGCCACATTTCAAGCCCATCGCGCCGGGCGCTCAGTGCGATGGCTGCCACGCCGCAGCGTCCGTTCGCATTTGAAACGAAGCAACTTGAGACATTCCCACCTGCACCGGCACCCGTGCCGGTCAGGGTTGTAAGGGCCGGCCACCTTGGGTCGGGGACGCCCCCTCAAAACATGCCGTAAAAAGGGCGTTTGGGCCCGACTCGACCTCGCGCGACGGCTGGCATGCGAACTGCAAATGCAGTGATGCGAACAAATGTTTCCGTTGCACCTTCATTGGTGTGAC
>CANJKD010000036.1 GCA_947474415.1 Burkholderiales bacterium
GAAAGAGGGACGGGCCGGGTTATGTTGCAATCACTAGCAACTGTCGAGCTGGGCGAACTGCGGGCTGGCGTGTTCCGTTCTCGGGCCGCAGCAGGAATTGGCGCCACACTGGGGCGCACTTCGCACGGGCGAGGCATTTCGATTTGCGCACGATCTGACTCGGACAAAAGCCATTTCGGGAACGACACGACCCTGGCTTCGACCATGGCGTGGTCGGCCCGGTTCAGCCGTCGACGCGGTGGCACAGTGTCGCCTCCGAGCCGTCCGGCATGGGCACTGCGTTCG
The DNA here is from genome assembly GCA_947474415.1 of Burkholderiales bacterium. GTDB lineage: Bacteria > Pseudomonadota > Gammaproteobacteria > Burkholderiales > Burkholderiaceae_C > LMDS01. The sequence goes on from CANJKD010000036.1 coordinate 286, forward strand.
GCCTCGACGCGATCACGCCGCGGAGCCCCTGCGCGCGCCGTGCTCCGTCCTGGCGCCTTGTTCGGCGTGGGGTCAGCGCGTGGTGTGCCGCTCGTGCCCGTAGCCGAGGGATGTCGTTTTTGAACCTGACGGTCACGTTGCGACCGCCAGGTTCTTTCGGCAAGCCGCGAGCCTAGAATGCCCCTATGGGAAGAGTGTCATTCAAAGCACAGATGTTGTTGGCGCGCGAAGAGGCGATCGTCGCGGCGGTTAACCGTCTGCTGGCCGAAAAGGGCTTCGACGCGATGACGGTCGATGCCGTGGCGGCCGAGGTCGGCATCGCCAAGGCAAGCCTTTACAAGCATTTCCGCTCCAAGGAAGAACTGGCCGCAGCCGCGATGATTCGCGTGCTCGACCGCGCGCTGGCGCAGATTGACCTCCTGGGTGCCGACGCCGGCGCGGATCCCGTCGCGCAACTGCGGGCCATGACCCGCTGGACCATGCAACTGCAACTCGCTGGCGAGATGCCCTCATTGCCAGCCCAGAACTCGGCCCTTCGCACCGCCCTGACGAGCAACAAGGTGTACCTCGACCGCCTGATGCTGGTCAGTGAACGGCTCGGCGAGTGGATTCGCGCGGGGCAACTTTCAGGGCGCCTTGACCCGGGCGTGCCGCCGGAGGTGGTTTTGTACACAATGTTTGCGCGCGCCTGCGATCCTGTGCTTAATATATTGAAGGCAAGCGCTAACTTCAGCGACGAACAAATCGTTGAAATCTTGCTCTCGACCTGCTTCGACGGGCTTCATGGCCGCTCGCAGGCGAACGCTGTGCGGGCCATCAGAGCCTCCTGACGGGCCGGCGCCGATACCTTGGTGCCGGGTGTGCCATTCAGACCTCAAGCACCAGCCAGGGCTGATGCCCTTCGGCCTCGCCCTTTCGCGCGTGCCCGCGCGAGTTGCAGACCACGCGGGTGCTGCCCGTCGGGTGTGGCACCCGGTAGTCGTGCCGGCAGTGGACGTGGCCATGGATCCACAATTCGGCGTGCGGCAACAGGTCGTCATCGGCATTGCAGAAGCTGGCCGTTCCGGGTTGCTGGCCATAGCGGGGGTCACCGCTGCGAAGGCTGGGCGCGAAGTGGGTGATTACCACGGTCTTGTCCCATTCGCCTTGAGGTTGCCGGAGTTCCGATGCCAGCCAGGCCCGGCACGACAAGGCCTCCTCGCGCACTGCTGCTGCATCGAAGGGAAGGCCGTGCTGCGTGGCCCGCATGACCTTCATGAAGTAGCTCGCGGCGCGCATGGCGCGCTCGCGTCGGGCATCGCCGAACAGGTCGAAGTCTGACCAGCGGGTGGTCGCGACGAAGCGGATGCGCCGGCCCTGTGCGTCGGTGAGCACGAGCCGCTCGCGTTCCAGCAGCGTGATGGCCCGTGCCTCGCAATGCTGGCGCAGGGCCGGCCAGGCCTCGCTGAGTTCGCGGTCGTCGAACTCATGGTTTCCGGCCACCAGGATCACGGGCACTGGCCAGCCTTGAAACCGGTCCAGTGCGGCCCAGCGGCTGTCGATGTCGCCCGCCAGCACCAGCAGTTCGGCGTCCGGGGCCGGCGAGGGTTCGAAGGCTTCGGTTTCGAGGTGCAGGTCAGACAGCAGTTGCAGCCGCATGGCTCAGCGCCGCTCTGCGGCGAGCAGGCGGGACATCAGGTACCCGTGCTGCGCACTGCGGTGCATGGGCCCATGGACCAGCAAAGTGGGCCTCTTCGTGGCCCATGGCAGCCGTGCGGGTTCATCGGGCAACCCGGGTGCTTCGAACTCCGGTCTTTGCCCTTCGGGCGGCCCGGCGCGCTCATGACCGCACCCCGATCACCGCGTACGGTGAGCGCCCCGCCGAGAGGGTCAGGCCTTGCTTGGGGCTGCCCGACGCCGCAGCCCGCAAGGAATAGGTTGACACCGAATCCGTCATGCCGCGCCGTGGCACTGCTTGAACTTCTTTCCGCTGCCGCAGGGGCAGGGGTCGTTGCGGCCTACCTTGGGCGCTTCGCGGCGCACGGTGTCGACCTTGTAACGGGCCTCGCGGGTCAGGTCGTGGAGGTCGGCGATGGTGACGACGAGTTCTTCCATCGCATCATCGAGCGTGGCCAGCGGGTGTTCGCGGTCGAGGGTGGCCACCACTTCGCGCTCTTCGTCGGTCTCGGTCGGCAGGTGGCGATACAGGCGGGCCAACGCCGACATCACGGCATCGTCAGGCATCTCGGCGAGGTCAGGGAAGCACATCGTGGCGTGCTGGAAGCCGGCCACCCACGGCATCAGTGACTGCGACACCGGGCTCATGCCCACCGTCGGGTCAACTTCGCCCTCGGCCAGCGGCTCGGGTGGGTGTTCATCGTCGAATTCGAGCACGAGAGGGTCGAACCAGCCATCTTCGACGATGGCGCGGTTCAGTGCGGTGTGGCGCCGCATGATCAGCGCGGTGGCGCGTTCCAGCCAAGCGGTGTCGACGTCGTCGGGCAGGGGCGTGGCGTCGAAGTCGAAAATGTGGGCGAGCCAGGTCGAAGGTTCGAGCAGAACGGGCTGCACGATCACGCCGCACAAGTAGCCATCGAGCATCACGGCATCGAGGGGCTCCAGCGGTTCGGGGGTGTCGGCGAGCAGGTCGTCGAGCTCGGCGAACTCGGCGTCGGTGAGGTCGTGCGCGCGGGCGGGCGTGAGGGGGCGGGAGGTGAGCGACATGGGGGCTTTCGGCGCAGGGATGCCCCGATTGTGCGTCGGTTCACGCGTGCCTTCTTGTGTAGATTCGAGCGTGCACTCGGGGCCCCGGCTTTCGGCGCCCGTCGGCCCGCGCTGCTTCGATCAGCCTGGCGCGCAGCCACGGTTGGCTGCTGATGCGGTCATGCCGCATGTGCCACAGCATCGTGACGTGCAGGGCGTCCATCGGGAACGGCAATCGGCGCGGCCGGAGAAGCTGGCGAGCAGGTGGTGCGCGGCGCAATCGTCGTCCAGCGTCAGCTTGTCTTTGGCCAGCGGGTGGCCCTGGCGCATCACGCACACGACGCCGCTTTGCTGCAAAGGGTGGTGGCGCAAGCTGGCGTCGCCGCCTTCGATCCACAGCGCCGCCACCGCTTCCGGGAAATGACCGACCGCCAGGTCGGCTTCGCCGCGTTCGAGCATCTCGCTCGGGTCGCGCGTTGTCAGCGACAGCGCGCGCAGGTTCGCGAGCGCCCATGGTGCGTTCGATCTGCTCGCCCAGTGCCGGCACGAACGTGGTGGCAACCGCATCGGCCATCGCGATGCGGAAGCCGGCGGCATCGGCCTGTGGGTTGAATTCGCCGGCCGACCCCTTCAGGCGTTTCAATGCATTGATCACCGTCGGCTGCGTCAACGACAGGCGCTCGGCGGCGCGCGGGAGGTTGCGCTGGGCCATCACGACGTCGAAGACGCGCAGCAGGTTGACGCCGAGGGAGCGGAAGTTGAGCCTGGCTGGCACGGATAGACAGGCTCGAAATAGCCGCGATAAATAAAATCGATTGGTGAAGTATACGGGTTTACCCTATCATGCGAGCTTTAGAGTCGATATGTCGGGCTTCGATCTTCGAAAGGATCCCCAATGACCACTTTGATCACACCGCTGGCGGTTCACGTGCCGCAGCTTGGTCGGGCTGCGGGCCCCGGCCGGTTGGCGCGGTTCGGCTCGTCGGTCTGGCGGGCACTGGAGGTGACGGGTCAGGTGCGTGCTCACCGGCACCTGCTCGATTTCGCCGACAGCTGCGAGTCGAACCCGCCCGAACTGGCCAAGGAATTGCGCGCTGCCAGCGGCATCGCATCAATGGGCTGCGTTGTCGGCCCACTTATTTTCAACGAATCGAAAGAACACACCATGACCACCACGACATTCCAACTGAAGCTGGAACGGGGTCGTTTTGCCCAGCACGCCAAGGCGTCGCTGGTGTCACTGCCCACGATGGCCCGACGCCTGCTCTCCACGACGCGGCCTGCGCCTTCGGCCGCTGACGCGGCAGCGCGCGAAGCGCAAGCCGTGCGCAAGATGGCGAACACCTATGCCAGGACCGACCCCGGTTTCGCGGCCGACCTGTACGGCGCCGCTGCGCGCCATGAAGAGCTGAACGGCGGCTGAAGCGCAAAGGCTGCGCCATGCGCGCAGCCGGCGTGGTTGGCCCTGACCTGCGTCAGGTGGCGAGGCGCGCTTCGATTCAGGTCTTGGTATTGCGGCGTGATGCCGAAGGCGTTGTCACGCCCTGGCGCCGTGCCGCCGATGCGTTCGACCATCCACTGCAGAACGCGCATGTTCTCGCCGTAACCCGGCCACACGAACTTGCCGTCCGGGCCCTTGCGGAACCAGTTCACGCAGTAGACCTTCGGCAGCTTGGCGCCTGAAGCTTCGAGCTTGCGGCCGAGGTCGAGCCAATGCTGGAAGTAGTCGCTCATGTTGTAGCCCATGAACGGCAGCATGGCGAATGGGTCGCGACGCGCCACGCCCTGCGCGCCGGCGGCAGTGGTTTCGGAACCCATCGTTGCCGCCATGTAAACGCCTTCGAGCCAGCTGCGAGCCTCGGTGACGAGCTGTACCGTGGTCGAACGCCGAACGCCGAACGCCGAACGCCGAAGATGAAGGCGTCGATCGCGAAGCCCGACGGGTTGTCCCATTCCGGGTCGAGCGCCGGGTTATTGGTGGCGGCCACGGTGAAGCGCGAGTTGGGATGCGCGGCCGACCGCGGCTTGCCGTCCGTGCCGCTTTCCTTCGCGATGGCCGGCGTCCAGTCACGGCCCTGCCAGTCGATCAGGTGAGCCGGCAACTCGGCGGTCATGCCTTCCCACCACACGTCGCCGTCGTCGGTGAGCGCCACGTTCGTGAAGATCACCTCGCGCTTTATGCTGGCCATGCAGTTCGGGTTGGTCTGGTCGTTCGTGCCGGGGGCCACGCCGAAATAGCCTGCCTCGGGGTTGATGGCGTAGAGCCGGCCGTCGGTGTGCGGTTTGATCCAGGCGATGTCGTCACCGATGGTCGTGACCTTCCATCCGCGCAGGCCCTGGGGCGGCACCAGTATCGCGAAGTTCGTCTTGCCGCATGCGCTCGGGAATGCCGCCGCGACGTGGTGCTTCTTGCCCTCCGGCGAGGTCACACCGAGGATCAGCATGGGCTCAGCCAGCCTTGGTCGCGCCCCATGGTGGACGCGATGCGCAGCGCGAAGCACTTCTTGCCCAGCAGCGCGTTGCCGCCGTAGCCGGAGCCATGGCTCCAGACTTCTTGCGTGTCGGGGTAGTGGACGATGTATTTGGTGGTGTTGCAGGGCCAGCTCACGTCTTGCTGACCCGGCGCCAGCGGTGCGCCCGCGGAATGCATGCAGGGCACGAAATGGCCGTCGGCGCCGAGCCCATGCGCGTCATGATCTTCATGTTGACGGCGACATACGCGCTGTCGGACAGCTCGACGCCGATGTGCGGGATCGGCGAGCCCAGCTGGCCCATCGAGAACGGCACCACGTACATCGTGCGCCCGCGCATGCAGCCGCGGAACAGCGCAGGCGTGCCGTCGGCGGCGCCGGTTTCGAGCGGCGCGCGCATCTCGGCCGGGGCAGCCAGTTGTTCGTCGGGCCGGCGTCCTCCTGGCGCCGCGAGCAGATGAAGGTGCGGTCTTCGACCCGTGCCACATCGCTCGGGCTGCTGCACGCCAGGTAGCTGTTCGGGCGCAGCTCGGGGTTCAGCTTCTTGTAGGTGCCCGCTGCAACGAGTTGAGCGCAGAGGCGGTCGTATTCCGCAGTGCTGCCGTCGCACCAATAGACATCGCGGGCCTCGGTGAGCCCGGCCATGCCGGCCACCCAGTCGATCAACGCGGCGTGGCGAACGCCGACCGGCACATTCAGGCGCAGCCCTCCCATCACGGGACGATTCATGGCGGCTTCACTCATTGAAGTCAAAAAAGCGCGCTTGGGCAAGCCGGTTGAGCCGTGCAGACGGCCCGAAAGGACTTGCCCAATGCCGCTGTGCCGTCGCGCTGAGCCCCGCAACCGGTGTGCTGCGGGCCGTTTCGTGCGCTTCGCGGGGTGTTGCTGGCGCGTGATCGGCGAGGTGTCAGGGAATTGTGGTCTCAGCGTAATGTCGTCGTAACCACCGCGATTCGGGGGGTCATGCGGTTTCGGTATGGGTTCATGCGTGGATGTTGTCGCGGTTCGGAAGGCAGGCCGACGCTGGAAGCGGCAGGTCGCAATCGAGGCGGCGCTGGCGCAATAATCAATCCCATGGTTCAACGCCGCCCCCTTCTGCTCGCGAGCCTGGGCCTGTCTCTGGCCCCCCTGGCGGCGCGTGCCCAGCAGCGCCGTTCCCTGCACGACCCGCTGCGCCTGGGCGCCGACCTGGCCCTGTTCGACGCTGGGCTGGCCCGCGCGCTACAACAGGCCTTCGGGCGCGACACCGGCGTCGCGGTGCAGATCGAGCAGCGCCCGGCGCTGCCGCTGCTTGAGGCGCTGGAACGCGGCGAGATCGACGCAGCCTTGTGCAACGCGCCCGAAGCCGAGTCACGGCTCTTCGCCCAGGGCCTGGTGCACGACCGCCAGCCCATCGCGCAAGGTGACTTCGTGATCGTCGGCCCGGCGCCGCGCGGCAAGGTGCCCGACCCGGCCGGCCTGGCCGGCAGACGCGACGTTGCCGCAGCGCTCGCCCGCCTTCGCAATGTGGCCCTCGCTGCGCCCGGAACCCTGCGCTTCCTCTCGGCCAACGACGGCTCCGGCACCCACGCTGCGGAGCAGGTGCTGTGGCGCGCGGCCGGCGTGGTGCCACAACAGGCGCCGTGGTATGCCATGGCCGACCCGAAGCAAAGCTTGGCCGCGCAGGCGCGCGCCCAGAGCAGCTACGCGCTGGTTGAGCGTGGCGCTTGGCTGGCGCAGGGTGGCGCACCGCTGGCGGTGCTGGTCGAAGGCGATGCGCGCATGGCAGAACGCGTTCACGTCATGCGCTCGTTTCGCGTCAACCACCCGGCCGGCAAGATGTTCGTGGCGTGGATCGCCGGGTCACGCGGGCAGCGCGTGGTCGGGGCACAGCGCGGTTACCGCCCGCTGGCGGCCTGACCCCGGGTTCACTGACCATGGCCGGCACGCTGCTCAGCCTCAACGTTGCGCTCGCCCAGCCGCGCCAGATCGACGGCCGCGAGGTCATGACCGGCATCGGCAAGTGCGGCGTCGCCGGCCCGGTCGAGGTGAAGCCGCTCGGCCTGGCCGGCGACGAACAGGCCGACCTGTCGGTCCATGGGGGCTTGAGCAAAGCGGTCTACGCTTACCCGAGCGAGCACTACCCTTTCTGGCAGACCGTGCGCGCGCAGGCGAGTGTGGCGGCCTGGGGCGACACGCTGGTGCCGGGCGCGCTGGGCGAAAACCTGACGCTCGCCGGCCTGCTTGAAAACCAGGTCTGGATCGGCGACGTGCTGCGCTTCGCCGATTGCGAACTCGCCGTCAGCGAGCCGCGTTTCCCGTGTTTCAAGCTGAATGCGGCGCTCGGTTTCAAGCACGCCGCCAAGCTGATGGGCGCGAATGGCTGGTGCGGCTTCTACCTGGCGGTGCGCGTTCCGGGCCGGCTGCGCGGCGGCGAGGCCTTCGAACTGGTGCCAGGGCCGCGCGAGGTCGGCATTCCGGAACTGTTCCGCGCCCGCATGGCCAACCAGCGCCGCTGAGGGTGGCCGGCGTGGCGGCCGACCAGGCGACCAGGGAAAAGGGCATCCTGTGCTGCTGCAACGTGCACGGCGTGAGCCAGGTCGACGACGTGATGACGGTGCGCGTGCCGGCCGACGAGTCGAGCGACCACAGCGTGGTGCGGGGCGACCCGCTGTCGCCGATTGCCAAGGCACGGTACGGCAATGCCAACGCGCACATGAAAATATTCGAGGCCGACAAGCCGATGCTGGCCAACCCGGACCAGATCTACCCTGGCCAGTTGCTGCGCAATCTCCCGGCCTGAACTGACACCCCCGCGCTGCGTTCCCTTCCCCATGGGCCGCGTGGCCATGGGAGCCCTCAGCCGTCTTGCGGCAGCCCGACTCCGGCTGAGGGCCGCGGCTGTCAAGCCGGTGTGGCCCCCAGTGCCGGGTAGTCGATGTAACCCTCGGCGCCGCCGCCGTACAGCGTCTTCGGGTTCAGCGCCGCCAGCGGTGCGTCTTCTTGCAGGCGGCGCACCAGGTCGGGGTTCGAGATGAAGGGCTTGCCGAACGCCACCAGATCGGCCTCGCCAGAGGCCACGACATCGAGCGCCATCTGCCGCGTGTAGCCGTTGTTGACCATCCACCCGCCGTGTCCGTTGCGGTGCTTGAAGCGGCTGCGCAATGCGGCGTAGTCGAACGGGGCCACGTCGCGTGCGCCGCCGGTCGCGCCTTCCACCACGTGCACGAAGGCCAGCTTCAGCGGCGCCAGCTGTTCGACGACGTGGTTGTAGAGGCCTTGCGCATCGCTGTCTTGTTGCGCGTCGTTGGCGGGCGTGACCGGCGACAGGCGCAGGCCCATGCGGCCGGCGCCGATCTCGGCCGCGATGGCGTTCATCACCTCCAGCAGCAGCCGCGCGCGGTTCTCCTTCGGGCCGCCGTAGGCATCGGTGCGGTCGTTGATGCTGTCGCGCAGGAACTGCTCCAGCAGATAGCCGTTGGCGCCGTGCACTTCCACGCCGTCGAAGCCGGCATCGATCGCGCAGCGCGCGGCGTGGCGGTAGTCGGCGACGACGCGCGGCATCTCGTCAAGGCGCAGCGCGCGCGGCGCCGACACATCCTCGAAGCCGGCGGCGGTGAAGGTCTTGCCGGCCGCGCGGCGCGCCGTGCTCGACACCGGTGGCTGGCCGTTCGGCAGAAGCGACACATGCGAGATGCGGCCCACATGCCACAGTTGAATCACGATCTTGCCGCCCGCCGCATGCACCGCGTCGGTGACGCGACGCCAGCCCGCCACCTGAGCTGGGCTGTAGATGCCCGGCGTGTCGAGGTAGCCCTGGCCTTCGGGCGAAATCTGCGTCGCCTCGGTGATGATCAGGCCGGCGCTGGCGCGCTGCGTGTAGTAGGTGGCCATCATCTGGGTGGGCACCTGGCCCGGGCCGGCGCGGTCACGTGTCAGCGGGGCCATCACGATGCGGCTGGCAGTGGTGATGTCGCCGAAGCGGCAGGCGTCGAATAAGGTGGTCATGGGATCGAATTGCAGTGAAGTGTGGCGGCATCGTACGGCGGGCCGGAACAACACCGCGGCGTGCAGACCTCGCGGAAAGCGGCTATGCGCGGATGTGCGCGGCCCCGCGCGCTGGCGCGCCACCCCGCGCGGCGGCGCTACAGTTCATGGCCTGACTCTGCGGACCGCACCCATGCTCGCCTACCGACACGCCTTCCACGCGGGCAACCACGCCGACGTCCTGAAGCACACCACGCTGGCGCTGGTGCTGCGCTACATGAACCAGAAGGACAAGCCCTATCGCCTGATCGACACCCATGCCGGCGCGGGTGGCTATTCGCTCGAAGGCCGCTTC
>CANJKD010000037.1 GCA_947474415.1 Burkholderiales bacterium
GCGGGACTGTCCGGCTCAAGTCACGCATCGTCGGGCCGATATCCGCCTGGCGCCCGGGCGGCTGGGCGTCGACTCCATCGCCTTGGCAACGACCCGGGTGAATCACACGCGACGCTCGCATGTTCTGCCCACGCTGGGCCTGGCGCTCGCTATGAGCGCGGCCAACCGGCACGCGCAATCAGCCCCGCCAGCAGCCCGCCCGGCGCTCGCGCCAGGAAACGGCAAGCTGTTGCTAACGGTAAATGCGAGCAGCATCGGCGGTGCCGCAGGTGGGGGCCTGACGCCCTGGGCGATGATCGGCAGCTACGCCACCAAGGGCGCATTCAGCGGCACCTCCATCATCAGCCACGCCACGACGCTGAACGACACGCTCGGGCGTTTCGGCCCGCTTCGATGACCGCGAAGCGCGGCGGCGTTGACCCGTACGCCAGCGCGACCAAGCTCTTCCTCGCGCCCGGCCTCCTCGTCAACGGCACGCTGCGCGCCAGCCATGCGAACCAGAACACGCTGCTCCGCTTCGACTCTTCCCGCCAAGGCGGCTACCAACTGGAAGCCGAGCTGTCGGTCGCCTGGCCGCTGCGCAAGAACCTCGCCCTCGGTGCTGAATTCCGTTTCGAGCCGAGCGAACCGGCCTTTGCCGGCGCGGCCTTCATCGAAGACGCCTGGAAAGACCGGCTCATCGCCTGAGCGCCGACCAAGAACGTCCCGGTCACCGCAGCATTTGTCGACCTTGGCAACATGGTCGGCCACGCGCCCCGGGCCGCTGGCTGCCTGTCGGTGCAACTCGCTGACTGAGGCCGACGCCATGACCTTTCCGCAAAGCGCCATACGCCTTCGTTCAGGGGCCCGTTCGAGTGTTGTCTGCGCCCGCCTGGTCGCTGGGGCATGCGCAGGGGCCAGCGCCGCCCGCGCCCAGGGTGCAGCCAACGACGCGCTCTACCGGCAGTTCGGCAGCCAGCCCGGCGTCGTGACACTGTTGGACGATTTGATGCTGCGCCGGCTCGCCGACCCGCGCTTGGGCCTGTTCCTCAAGGACGTGGGCCAGAAGCACGTCAAGGAAGCACGGGTCCTCCCGTTTTGCGAAGTGTCGGGCGGGCCCTGCAAGCGCAGTCGCCAGGGCATGAGGCAAGCCCGCGCCGGCAACGACGTGACGCGCACCGACTTCAACGCGCTGGTCGAGGTGCTGCCGCGCAGCATGGTCGCACAAGGCATCGCTTTCATCACCCAGAACCGGATGCCGGCAAAAGCTCGCGCCGATGCACCGCGAGATCGTCAGTGTCCCGCCGTTGCATTGAGATGCGGTGGCGTGACGCGGCGGTCGCCTTTTGCGGGCGTGCAAAGCGTCGGACGCTATGATTCATTCGGTGCAAAGGGTGTTTCGGAGATGCTGTTGGCGCCGCTGAGCATCGCGCTTTGCCGTCACCGCAACTGAGTCAGCCCAGGTTCGCCAAGCCGCCATGTCAGCGCCCGACCTTCGTTACCCCTTGATCGATGGCCTGCGTGCCTTCGAAACCACCGCCCGGCTGGGCAGTTTCGAGCGTGCTGCCGACGAACTTAACATCACGTCGAGCGCGGTCGGCAAGCGGGTCGCCACGGTCGAAGAACTGCTCGGCGCCGCGCTGTTCACACGCGGCGCCAAGGCGCTGGCCTTCACCGCCACCGGCAGGGAGTACCTGGCCCAGGTCAGCGCCGCGCTCGGCCTGCTCGCCGCGATGCCGCTGCACCAGCGCGCGGTGCAGCGCACGCAGCGCCTGCGCGTGACCACGCCACCCACCTTCGCGCGCCAGATCCTGGTGCCGATGCTCGAACAGTTCACGTTGGCGCACCCCGAGGTCGAACTGGAAATGCTGCTGTCCATTCCCTACCTCGACGCGGCCAGCTCTGATGCTGACGTGGAAGTGCGCAACGGCAACGTCGAGGCCAACGGCGGCACGTTGTTGATGCATGACGTGGTGCTTCCCGTGGCGTCGCCCGCGCTGCTGGCGCGCCTGCCGCACATGCGTGTGCCGGCCGATCTGGCGAGGGCCCCACCGCTGCGTACGCCGCTGGAGCCCTGGGCGCCATGGTTCGCAGCTGCGGGTCTGGCCTGGCCCGAGCCACACCAGGGCACCAAGCTCGTCGACCTGGGCCTGACGCTGGAGGCTGCCGTTTCCGGCCAGGGCGTGGCACTGGCCCGGCCCAGCCTGGCGCGCCACTGGCTCGCCAGCGGCACGCTGCTGCCGCTGTTCAGCATCACCGCCGCGCCAGCCCACCATTACTACCTGCTGCCGCATGCGCCACACGGCGCTGCGGCCTTGTTCGCGAGCTGGCTGACGGGCGTGTGCGAAGCCGTCGCGGCGCAGTCGCTGGCAATGACACGGGAACTCGTTTCGCCCGTCGCCTGAATATCTTTCCGGTCGCGGCGGGCAGTGCGTCGCTAGCATCGTGCCAAGCCAAGAGCCAGACCTGCCCGACCACAAGGATTCCGGAGACACCATGCCCGCCATCACCCACATCGAAGACTTGCGCGTTCTGGCCCAGAAGCGCGTGCCACGAATGTTCTACGACTACGCAGATTCGGGCTCGTACACCGAGAGCACCTACCGCGCGAACGAGACCGACTTCCAGAAGATCAAGCTGCGCCAGCGCGTCGCGGTGAACATGGAAAACCGCACGCTGCGCACCACGATGGCGGGCATTCCCACCGCCATGCCGGTGGCCATTGCGCCGACCGGATTGACGGGCATGCAGCACGCCGATGGCGAAATCCTGGGCGCACTGGCGGCGAAGAAATTCGGCATCCCGTTCACGCTGTCGACGATGAGCATCTGCTCGATCGAAGACGTGGCCGCCGCCACCCAGGTGCCGTTCTGGTTCCAGCTCTACGTGATGAAAGACCGCGACTTCATCGAACGCCTGATCGACCGGGCCCGCGCGGCGAATTGCAGCGCGCTGATGCTCACGCTCGACCTGCAGATCCTCGGCCAGCGCCACAAGGACATCAAGAACGGCCTGTCGACGCCGCCCAAGCCCACGCTCGCAAACATCCTGAACCTGATTACCAAGCCGCGCTGGTGTCTGGGCATGCTGGGCACGAAGCGGCATAGCTTCGGCAACATCGTCGGCCACGCGAAGGGCGTGGGCGACCTGTCGTCGCTCAGCTCATGGACGGCCGAACAATTCGACCCGGCGCTGAGCTGGGCCGATGTGGAATGGATCAAGAAGCGCTGGGGCGGCAAGCTGATCCTGAAGGGCATCATGGATGCCGAAGACGCGCGCCTGGCAGTGAACAGCGGCGCCGACGCGATGATCGTCTCGAACCACGGTGGCCGCCAGCTCGACGGCGCGCCGTCGTCGATCAACGCGCTGCCGGCCATCGCTGACGCGGTGGGCTCGGACATCGAGGTCTGGATGGATGGCGGCATCCGCAGCGGGCAAGACGTGCTGAAGGCATGGGCATTGGGCGCACGCGGCACACTGATCGGCCGCTCGTTCCTCTATGGCCTGGGCGCGATGGGCGAGGCCGGCGTGACCAAGGCGCTCGAAATTCTTTCGAAGGAACTCGAGATCACGATGGCCTTCTGCGGCCACACCGACATCCGCACCGTCGACCGCGGCATCCTGCTGCCCGGAACGTTCCCGACCTGAGACGGGCGCAGAAGCGCACCACCAAGGGACCCGAAGTGTCCGTTTCGTGGCCGCAGCGGACCGCGCACCTGCCCGGCGGGTGGTACCGGCGCGCCGGGGCCGGGTACTCAAGTCAAAGCTGACGCGCCTCGAAGGTGTTGCAGTTGTCCACGACACCGCCCTCGAAGCCACGTTTGAACCAGCCAACGCGCTGCGCGCTGGTGCCGTGCGTGAAGCTCTCGGGCACCACCGAACCGCGTGACTTGCGCTGCAAGGTGTCGTCACCAATTTGTGAGGCCGCGTTCAGCGCAGTCTCGATGTCGCCCTGCTCCAGCCGCCAGCCCTGCCCGGCCTGCGAACGCTTCGCCCACACGCCGGCAAAGCAGTCGGCCTGCAGTTCGAGCCGCACACTCATCGCATTGCCCTGCGCTTCGCTGCCACGCTGCCTTGCAGCGTCGACCTTACCGCTGATGCCAAGCAGGTTCTGCACGTGGTGGCCGACCTCGTGCGCGATCACGTAGGCCTGCGCGAACTGGCCCGGTGCGCCCAAGCGCGAACTCATCGTGTCGAAGAAGCTCATGTCAAGGTAGACGTGCGAGTCGGCCGGGCAATAGAACGGCCCCATCGCCGCCTCGCCCTGGCCGCAGCCGGTCGGGTAGCTGCCACGGTAGAGGGTGAGCTTCGGCGTTTGATACGTCTTGCCGGACTGGCTGAAGGCATCGGCCCACACCACCTCGGTGCTGCGCAGCACCTGCGACACGAACCGCGCCTGGGCATCGCTGGCCGGCGGTTTGGCCAGCGGCCCGGCCGGTGCGGACTGCGAGGTCTGACCGCCACCACCGCCGCTGAGCAGGCCGAGCACCGTCAGCGGGTTGATGCCGAAGACCCAGCCGGCCACCAATGCCACCGCGATCGTGCCGATGCCAACGCCGCGGCCACCGCCGAAACCAAACCCGCCGCCACCACTACCGCCGCTGGAACCGCGCGCGTCTTCGACGTTGTCGCTCTCTTCCTGGCCATCCATTCTCATCACTGACTCCTCGGGCGACGCGGCGCCATGCGCTCTTTTTCAGTGCTGCCGGTCAAGCCTTGGGTAGCGTGACACCACGTTGGCCCTGGTACTTGCCGCCGCGGTCTTTGTAACTCGTTTCGCAGACCTCGTCGCTCTCGAAGAACACCACCTGGGCGCAACCTTCGCCGGAATAGATGCGGGCCGGCAGCGGCGTGGTGTTGCTGAACTCCAGCGTCACGTAGCCTTCCCATTCGGGCTCGAACGGCGTGACGTTGACGATGATGCCGCAGCGCGCATACGTGCTCTTGCCAAGGCAGATGGTGAGCACGTTGCGCGGGATGCGAAAGTACTCCATCGTGCGGGCCAGCGCGAAGCTGTTCGGCGGGATCACGCACACATCGCCTTCGATGTCGACAAAACTCTTCTCGTCGAAATTCTTCGGGTCGACCACCGTGCTGTAGATGTTGGTGAAGACCTTGAATTCGCGCGCGCACCGGATGTCGTAGCCGTAGCTGCTGGTGCCGTAACTCACGATGCGCTCGCCGGCCGCGTTCTGGCGCACCTGGCCGGGCTCGAAGGGCTCGATCATGCCGGTCTGCTCCGCCATGCGGCGGATCCACTTGTCACTCTTGATGCTCATCCGGCAACCTCCAAGCTTTGCACTGCGGTGAATTCGCTTTTCGGGCAGGCAGGCTCATCCCTGCCCCGTCGAAAATTGGCCGATTGTAGGTAGGCGAGCCGGGCGGGACCGGCCACGGCGAGGGCCGGTATGGCCATGGCGTGCTGATTGGCCTACCATTTGCCTCATCGAGATTCTGAAAGGCCGACCATGCGCGCCGCCACCGAGTTGCTGAGCCAGTACGCCACCTACCACCGCGACCGTCGCAACATCATCAGCCACTTCATCGGCGTGCCGCTGATCGTGTTCGCGGTCGGCGTGCTGCTGGCCCGGCCGGCGTTCGCGCTCGGTGGTGTGGCGTTGAGCCCTGCCTGGATCGCCTTCGGCTTCTCGGCCGCCTGGTTTCTGACCCGCGGCGATTTCACGCTCGGCCTGGTCGTCAGCGCGTGCACGGCGTTGCTGCTGCTGCTGGCGCACCAGGTGGCCTACACCAGCGTCGGCGCGTGGCTGGGCTGGGGCGTGGGCGGCTTCATCGCAGGCTGGCTGATCCAGTTCGTCGGCCACTGGTACGAGGGCCGCAAGCCTGCGTTCGTGGACGACATCGTCGGCCTGTTGGTCGGCCCGATGTTCGTGACCGCCGAAGCCATGTTCATGCTCGGCTGGAACAAGTCGCTGCTGGCCGAGATCGAGCGCCGCGCGGGGCCGACGCACCTGCGGGATCTGGCGCGCATCGCCTGAAATTCCGGGTCCCGCCCGAATCGCCTGATCAGCTTCGCGCCGGCTCCGGCTGCGAATCGAAGCGCTCGAAGCCGCTGTAGCAGATGAAGTGGCGGTTCATGGCCCGCCCGAACAGCGCGAGCTTCAACTGCACGGCCAGTTCATGGCCCATCTGCGTGACGCCGCTGCGCGACACGATGATGGGCACGCCCATCTGCGCTGACTTGATCACCATCTCGCTCGTCAGCCGGCCGGTGGTGTAGAAGATCTTGTCGCCACCACCCACGCCGTGGAGCCACATCCAGCCGGCGATGGTGTCGATCGCGTTGTGGCGGCCCACGTCTTCGACGAAGGTCAGTAACTCATCTTGCCGAAATAATGCACAACCGTGCACCGAGCCGGCCGACTTGTAGGTGCTTTCCTGGACCCGCATCGCGTTCAGCAAGCCGTAGAGCGCGCTCTGGCTGATGCGCGCCGTAGGCTCGTTCACGGCAGGCAGGCAGATCGACTCCAGATCACCCATCAGGTCGCCGAACATGGTTCCCTGGCCGCAGCCGGTGGTGACTATGCGCTTGGCCGTCTTCTGCTCGAAGTGCTCGATACCGGCACGTGTTTTTACGGCGGCGGCCTGCACGTCCCAGTCGACGGTGATCGAGTCGATGTCCGTCAGGTGTTCGACGAGCCGCTGATTGCGCAAATAGCCCAGCACCAACAACTCGGGCGCCGCGCCCAGCGTCATCAGCGTGACGAGTTCGCGGTTGTCCACGAACACGGTCAACGCCCGTTCGGCGGGAATCGCGATGTGGCGGGTGGCGCCGAATTCGTCGAGCACGTCCACCGTGCGCGTCAGGGGCGCTGTGGCGGCTGTAAGGCGGGGCAACGGGGCCTACTTCTTCGCCTGACCCTGCAACTCTGCAGCGGTCGCCTTGGGGCCCGGTGGCGAGACCGCCATCGTGGCTGGTGAATGCGCGCCCGAGGCTTCGAGCGGTGGTGCGGTCACGGCCACGACGAAGGGTCCGGGGTCGGTGCAAGCCGGCATGTCGACTGCCGCTGGCGCTTCCTTGCCCGCCGCCTTGCTGGACTTGCGATAGCCCTCAGCCGCATGGTCCATCGCACGGCACAACTGGTAGGCACCGACCTTGTCGGTCCAGGCCGTCTTGAGCGCGGCTGCGGCGGCCTTGGCCTTGGCCTCGTCGCTCGGCGCGGGCAACTTCGCGAGTGCGGGCCCAGAGGCAGCGGCAAACCACGCCGCGAAGGTCAACGCAAGAAGGGCGGGGCGCATGGTCGGTCTTTCAATCAAGGTTGGGGCCGGGCCGTAGCCGGTTGGCCGGCATCCACCGGCCTCGTGCGCTGCGCCGGGATCTTGCCGGCGCGGATGTCGTTGTACCAGAGTTCGTGGTGTTCGCGGGCCCAGGCTTCATCAACATAGCCGGTCTTCATGCCCTGGTACGCGCCCTTCATGCCAACGGTGCCGATGTAGATGTGGCCGATGAACATGCACATCATCAGCACCGTGGCGACGATGTGGACCATCTGGGCGATCTGCATGTCGCCGCGAAAGTAGTCCAGCCCCGGCAGCAGTTTGTCGAGCACCAGGCCGGAGCCGACGACGACGCTGCCGAGCGCAAACACCCCTCCCCAGAACACGATCTTCTCGCCGGCATTGAACCGCTTCGACGGCACTTCATGGCCGCCGAACAAGCCGCCGCCGCGAAGCACCCAGGTGATGTCTTCGCGGCTCGGCACGTTGTCGCGCAGGAAGGTCACGAAAACTACCGCCAGTGACACCGCGAAAACCGGCCCGGCAAAGTTGTGGGCGGTTTTCAGCGCGTAGGTCAGCCAGCCAAACAGCGCGTGGCCGATCACCGGCAGCAGCGCGAATTTCCCAAACGCCATCACCAGCCCCGAGAAGGCAAGGATGCAGAACGTGATCGCATTGCTCCAGTGTGCGGCGCGCTCGAAGTAGGTGAAGCGCTCGATCACGCGGCCGGTGTCGCGCTCGTGCCCACCACCCAGCGGGCCTTTCGTGACGTAGAACAGCGCAATCGCCAGCCCGGTGATGAACACCAGCGCACCGCCATAAGGGATCAACCACTCGTTGCGCACCTCGCGCCAGGCCTGGCCGGCGGTGGCGTAGCGCGCACCGGGGTACGGAGTGAACGATTGAATCAGCACGCCCGTCTCGGCGCCGGGCAGGTTGCTGATGCCCTTCTCGGCGCTCGACTCGCGCACTGCACGCCAGAACGGCGCGTTGTTGCCCGGCTGGCTCTTCGCGCGTTGGGCGTTGGTGTCACCCGGCTTCGGTTCAGCGACAGCCACAAAGCCGGCCGGCGCACCGGAGGCGCTCGCGGTCGGCGCCTCTGCGGCAGCCGTTGCGGCTACAGCGTCTTCGGCACGCGCCGCGAACGGCAGCGCCAGCCAGAAGGCCAGCATCAGCGGTCCGAAGCGCGCGAGGATGCGTGATGTCAAGTTCGGTGCAGTGCGTTGCATCGCAGTTCTCCGGCGACGGGCAGGGCGGGCGGGTGGGCCAATGGGGTTGGTGAATTCAGCGCAAGTAGTCGTTCTGGACCTGGTTGCGCGTGCGGATCTGCGCTTCCCAGGCGGCCTTGTCGCCACCCTTCCAACCGGCGGCCGCAAAGCCGGGCTTTGCCCCTTCGCTGGGGCCCCAGGCGGCGGTGTCGGCCTTGCGCGCAGGGCCACCCAGGGCTTGTGACTTCTCGTAGCAGGCGGCAAGAAGAACCACCAGCGTCAACCCGCCTGCCTTCAGCAGCGGGTTCACTTCTTCACCTCACCAACCGGCGTGGTCGCGGCGCTCTGTGCCGGCTTGCCGTAGGCCGTGCCCCAGCCCCACACCTCGCTGCCCTTGCCGCGGTTCAGCACGCGGGTGCGAAAGATGTCGGCGACCACATCGCCGTCGCCGCCGAGCAGCGCCTTGGTCGAGCACATCTCGGCGCAGGCCGGCAGTTTGCCTTCGGAGAGGCGGTTGCGACCGTACTTCGCGTTCTCGGCATCGCTGCCGTTGACCTCGGGCCCGCCAGCGCAGAACGTGCACTTATCCATCTTGCCGCGCAGGCCGAACGCGCCGTTGGTCGGGAACTGCGGCGCGCCGAACGGGCAGGCGTACGAGCAGTAGCCGCAGCCGATGCAGACGTCCTTGTCGTGCAGCACCACGCCTTCGTCGGTGCGGTAGAAACAGTCGACCGGGCACACCGCCATGCAGGGCGCGTCGGAACAATGCATGCAGGCGACCGAGATGCTTTTCTCGCCCGCCACGCCGTCGTTCAGCGTTACCACCCGGCGCCGGTTCACGCCCCAGGGCACATCGTGCTCGGCCTTGCAGGCGGTGACGCAACCGTTGCATTCGATGCAACGCTCGGCGTCGCAGATGAATTTCATTCGTGCCATTGCGGTCTCCTTAAGCTGCGCGCTCGACCTGGCACAGCGTCGTCTTGGTTTCCTGCATCATCGTCACCGAGTCGTAGCCGTAGGTCGTCGCGGTGTTGATGGCCTCGCCACGGATGATCGGCGCGGCGCCCTCGGGGTAGTACTGCAACAGGTCGATGCCCTGCCAGCGGCCCGAGAAGTGGAACGGCATGAACACCGTCTCGCGGTCGACGCGTTCCGTCACTTGGGCCTTGACCCGGATACGCGCCCCGGTCGGGGTAGCGACCCACACATTCTCGCCATCGCGAATGCCGCGGTCGTTCGCCGCCGCGGGGTTGATCTCGATGAACATCTCCTGCTGCAACTCGGCCAGCCAGGGGTTGGCTCGCGTCTCTTCGCCACCGCCCTCGTACTCGAC